>NZ_CP051151.1:1200000-1504291 GCF_013745115.1 Hujiaoplasma nucleasis
CATCATATCGAAGACTTACTGAATGATGAAACCATGAAAGAAATAGCAAAAAAACATAAGAAGACCATTGCTCAAGTGGCTATTAGATGGTTGGTTCAAAGAGATATCGTTGTCATTCCTAAATCTATTACACCAAAAAGAATCAAGGAAAATATTGATGTATTTGACTTTGAATTAGATGATGAAGATATGACAAGAATCAAAGGTCTTAATAAAGGAAGAAAGTTCTTCCCTGAATTTGATAATGTACCATTCTAAGAAGTATTAAAGAGAGTTTTTCAACTCTCTTTTTTTTATCCCATATATCGTCAATTTTATTAAGGCAAAAAACTCTCTTCATCTAAGACTTTTTCTATTGTTTCATAAGATACATCTTTATTATATATATCTTTACTAGCACAGGTGTAAGCACTCATAACTGACGCAAACTTCAATGAAGAAACAGTATTTTTAGTTTTGAAATAATAATATACAAAAGCCACAGAAAAACTATCTCCTGCCCCATTCGAATCTACAAAGGGTAAAGATTTATAAGCCAATTGATAATAAATTTTATTGTTATTATCTATGGCAATACTTCCTTCTTCAGCTTTTGTGATAACCACAAAACTCTTATTTTTAATCATTCGCCTTAAAAAATCCTCGTGATGGCCAATATGAACATGACTCACAAATAGGATATCAGCGCAATCAATAAATTCTTGATGGTAACTTGAACCATCAATATAATCATGGATATCTACCACACACAATTTATTATATTTTTTTATTAAGGGTATATATTGTCGACAATAGTCATTAATATTTAAAAATACAAGGTCTGAATTCATAATTTCCTTTTCCAAAGAATCTTTATATTCGACCATTTTAGGTGAACTTGTAAAAATACTTATTCTTTTACCATTATCGTGCATGATGTTGGTATGGGTTGTTGATACATCGGCTTTAAGTCTGATAATATTTAATTTACTTTTGTCCAAATAGTCAAGAATTTTATCCTTGTACTCATCATCTCCTAAATCAGTAGCTAAGGTTGTTGAAACAGGTAAAGTGCTTAAAGCAAGCGCTTTTCCCGCACCAGTGCCACCTATAGAATAGTGTACATTCTTTGGCCAAATCGTTAGATCCTTATTCATTTTTGGCAAATGTTCTACATCAATAATAGTGTCATAAGAGCTTACACCTATCACTAATAATTTCATAAGAAAACTCCTTCTTACTGACTTGTTAAATTTTTTTTACACAAATGCTTAATATTATTTGCTGAAATAAATACAAAACTATGATATCTTATTTACTGTACATAAGGAGGTCCCCATGACAATAGGACAAAAAATAAAATTGAAACGAGAGTCTTTATCTCTTTCGCAGGAACAACTAGCTCATTTACTAAATACAAGTAGACAGACCATCTATCATTGGGAAAATGATATAACTTCTCCCAACATGAATGATTTACAAAAACTTGTTTCTGCATTACAAACGGATTTTGATTACTTCTTTAAAAACACTCCTGATCATGAAATCAATAATGTTGACGAAGTTGTTAGTGATATATATAGAGGGGTAAAAAGACATTGGCGTAAAGCATATATCAGTTTATTTATTAGTGGCGGATTATTTACTGGAATGGGTATTCTAATTAGGATTATCTTTGGTATGATGTTTCCAAGCCCGGAAATACCTAATGAAATCAATGGCACTCCAGTAACTACCAACGTATTTGAACCTGCAGGTATCTTTAAAGCTTTCTCAAGCTTTATTATAGGCATTGGTTTACTTTTAATCATTGGAGGAATTATTCTATTTATTAAAGACCGTAAAAAACAAAAAGAGTATATGTAGATGTCAAAATTGACATCTACTTTTTAAATATTCATCAAGTTTCTTTTCAAAAACATCATTATCTTTTTCTGTTCTTTTTGCTATGTGAGTATTTCTTTGTTTACTTCTTCTAATCTTCTGTGAAATTTGTCTTTGCATTAATAAACCATCTATATTATCGTTTGTATAAAACCAGCCGTTTTGATGCAAACAATCAGCTTTTTTCATTAAGACTAAACTCGCCAAACCATAATCCTGAGTAACAACTAAATCTCCCGGAAGGGTATGGTTAATGATTTCATGATCTGCCATGTCTCTTCCTTCATCGATTGTAATGATTCTTGCATAATCTGAAGTCATTCGATGATTATAATTTGAAACTATAATCACAGGAATTTGATATTTTTTAGCGACTTGAATAATGATATTTTTTACTGGTGATGCATCCGCATCAATTAATATTTTCATAAACACCTCGAAATTTATTATATCAATAAAAGTTATTTAAAAAAAGCCCTCTTCTTCTTGAAAAGGGCTTTATACAAATTATCTATCTTAAAATAGCGGATACATCATCATCAATATTTATAGTACCTTCATCATAAGTAATAACATTTCCTTGATAAACTAAAACTTGATTGACAAGTTTGTCCAAAGGGATATTGACTGCTATACTTTGCTTTTCTTTAACAATAAGCGTTTTGATTTGAGACATTTCAACCATTTCATTTATTATAGAAAAATCAGAAACATATTTTTCATGATATTGAGCTTTTCTTATCGTTTGTTCAATCTCTTTTCTTTTTTCTTCTTCTAAAGGCGTTAATATATCTCTAATAAAGTCTTTAACATCTTCTGGTTTTAAAGAAGCTAGCGGATGATTTATGGTTAACTCATGATAATAAGATTCTTGAGAAATACTTTTAAAAATAGCAATATTTTCGCTTGTACCAGCAAAAATAAAGTGACTATCATCTAATTGATGAAGTTTCTTAAATTCTCGGTCGAGATACCTGAAATACTTTTCTCGGTCTTTTTTGTTTTCTTCCGATTTTTCTCTGTGTCCATGGTACATTCCGCTTAAACCACCATATATTCCAACATTGATATTTGAATCCGTATCAAAATCATCATATAATTCACTAAAAGATGTCTTTATTTCTATATCATTCATTTCATCGATTTTATCTTGATTAATTGAATACATTTTAAATCTATCTTTTGCCAAATCAATCAAATAGTGTTTTCCGTAAATTTCTTGATGAGCAAAAATAGGCTGAACATGAAAGGCTTGAGCTACACTAATCTTCTCTTTAACAGAATATTGTAATCTGAAAGTTTCAAGTAATTCTCCACAAGCAAAAATGACTAGTCCATCAAGATTATAAGTCCAAAACATTGAATCTTCTTGCAATTGACGGAGTTTAACTAATGATTTTTCATAAGTATTTCTTGGATAATGACTTTCTAAAAGAGCTAAAACATCATTCATTAGATTCTTAAATAAAATCATATCTTTACGATTTTCTGGTGATTTTCTATGGGTTGGCATCACTACGGTAATCTTAGGTGAATCAAGATTCTGACAGTCTAAAATCATTTGTTTAATCTTATCTTTTTTATTCATTTCTATGATTCCTCCTTTAAATTTATGATAACATAATTAATTAACACAATCCAATCATAGCCTTCTAAATTAGTAAGAAAACAATAAAAATATCTAATAAAAATAGTAGATTGTTAATAATCATTGATATATAATGTAGACAGGAGGGTAAATAATGAATAGTCAAGATTTTAAGTTAAAAGCAAAATTCAATTTAAAAACCTATTATTGGAACTTATTCGTTGTTGGAATTATTTTAATTGCTATTATGACAAGTTCTGCTGCATTAGTAGGTCTAGTTCTTACAGGTCCAGCTATGGTCGGTGTCAATCAATATCGACTACACATCGCAAGAACCAACACAGAAGACACCAACTTATTGGTGTCGGGCTTTAAAGGCAATGTTATCAATCACATTATAACTTTCGTTTTAATGTCCATCTTTATCTTTTTATGGACTTTATTGCTAATCATCCCTGGTATCATTAAAACTTTTTCTTACTCAATGACCTTCTTTATATTAGCAGATAATCCTGATTTAGAACCACAAGAAGCCATTAAAAGAAGTAGAGAAATGATGCACGGACATAAATGGAGATTATTTAAGTTATACTTAAGTTTTATTGGTTGGTATTTACTTGTTTTATTAACCTTTGGTGTTGGCATGATATTCTTAGATCCATACATTAACTTATCAGTTACTCACTTTTATGAAGATTTAAAAACAAGAACATAATATTATAAAAAAATGATATGAGTTGTCCTCATATCTTTTTTTCAATATAGTCTTTAACAGTTAGTTTTAAAATTTCATAGTCTCTGTCAGTAAAATTTGAAGTATCTAAAGAATACGTATTTAAACCTAAGATATCTTTTTTAAATTCAAGCTTAGACTGAACAAAATGATCATAAGATATTAATCCTGTTGAAGTATGTGCTTGATGCCTAAATGGTTGTCTATCACAATATCTTTGATAAAGTATTTTAGAATCACCACTTAAAAACAAAACTAAAACTTGATTTATTGAAACTCCTAAATATTCTATCAAATCATTGAATTCATGATACTTAAAATTACTTTCTATGATTAATGGAATATCTTTATGGAATATTTCACCAGTATTATATTTAATAATTTCATAAGTTGCTTGAGATAAATTCTTATTTTCCTGTCTATTAGAAAAGCCTATAACATCTACTAATTTTTCTTTAATCATATCCTTATTAAAACAGATAATATTTAAATCACTTGATAGCCTTCTTGATAAGGTGGTTTTTAGTGAAGCTAGGTCTCCCATTACTAAAATTAATTTTTTCATATTATCACCACTGAATTACATATTTACTTAATTATACATCGAAAACAAGAAAAAAAAGCCATTAAATTGATGGCTTTAATTTTTTTTTGATTTTAAATATCTATTCCTTTGAACAATAAAGCTAATATTCCTAGTCAACTTAACTGAGAAAGGTAGTAAGAATGAAATAGAAATAATCAGTAATAGGCCAAGATAAACACCATTAATTAAAATACTTATATCTTCAAAAAGCATAATAAAGGATCTTATAGATAACTGAATATTATTGATTTCCAAATCTTTAACTATATAATATTCAATATTTAAAGTTGGCGTTTCAGGGTCAGTCAAGAATACATAATTATCATAGATTTTTACAGTTGATATTTCTCCGTAAATCTTAACAGCCATTATTTCATTTCTGTCTAAAAAATCCTGTTTAACTATCTCTACATCTTCACTTAAGGCTCTTTGAAACCTTTGATCAGTTCCATAAACCTTATAATCATATAAGAGTAAATTATCTTCTTCCAATATAATTGATGATGTTGCTAATTCATATGATGAAGTTTCATAAAATACTCTCTTAGGAGCAATTGAAAAAAGAACAATAATTAAAAGCAGTATGAGACCATAAATAATGGTCTTTAACCAAATAACTTGTATAGAAGCTTCTTGCTTTTTTCTAGCCATTGTTATCGACTTTAATTATATTGAAATATATTTTTGGATTATCATCATAAAATCCAATCGTATATGATGTTGAAAATCCATTTTCTATATGAGATAAATATAAAGAAATATTAAATTCGACGCCTTCAATATTAGCAAAGGTATCAATCGCTGTCGATAAATTTAGATTAGTAATAACCATATTATCTGTTGCTTGTAAAATAACATCAGTAACATCGCCAAAAATGTCTTGAACATTCTCAGGTATATTCACACTTACTTGGCCTCTAGCGTCAACTGATAAAGAAATGTCTTCTAAATATTGAGCCAAGTTAGAAAAGCGTATTCCATCTCCAATAATATAATACTCTGATCCTTCATAGACATAATCTCTTATCATATAAGTGCCAATATATTGATCATATTCTTGATATATAACAAAATCATCCACATCAATAACTTCATCATCATTTAAGTCTTCTGCAAAATTTGACGTTAACCAAGCTTCATAATTTTTATATATTTCATGATCAATTTCATCAATGATTTGATCATCATTTAAATCTTCTGCCACACTAGAGTCTTTCCAGTATAAAAAATAATTATAGAGTTGATAAATTTCAAAATCATCTTCGTTGATTTTTCGATCATCATTCATATCTAGAGCATCATCTGAGTTTCTCCAATAATCATAATTATAAGCCAATAAATAAAGTTCATAATCAACTTCATCTATTTTTCTATCTCCATTCATATCCAATGCATCATCAGAATTTTTCCAAATTTCCAAACTACTTTCAGTGATATCTTCTGTGTTCTCACTGGTGGTACCATCTAACTCATTTGTCGTTTGATCTGGAAAATATACACCATCACAGCCTACAAACACCAACGTTATCACTAAAAACAATAAGACCAATAATCCTTTTTTCATGTAATTTCTCCTCCGATTTTATAGTTTTATTTATATAAAAAACCTAATCTATTATACTTAGGTATTTCATTCATATCAAGAAATACTAAAAATATATCATTAAATATAAGTACATCTATTTCTACCATTCTTTTTTGATAAATATAAGGCTTCATCAGCTCTTTTAAAAAAATCATTATATGTTTCTTCAGATTGATATGAAGTCATACCAATACTTATCGTAACCTTTCCTACTTTATCATGGATATCATTTTCTAATAGTTTAATAAAGCTTTCACCAATACTGATTGCTATTTCTTTATGAGTGTTAGGTAATATAACTGAAAACTCTTCTCCACCCCACCTCGCTAATGTATCTGAAGGTCGAATATGGCTCAAAAATAAATTTGATATATATTTTAAATACTCATCACCTATATGATGACCATAAGTATCATTTACTTTTTTAAAAAAATCTATATCCACTATTAAAATAGTTAAAGATGAATTGTTTTTTTGACTTAATTCAATTTCTTTAGACAATTGTTCATAGTACATTTTACGATTGAATAACCCTGTCAAAGGATCGATTTTTGACATGCCTTCTAATTTTTCTATCAAGACTTGTTGGGAAAAATTAAAAGCATATAGAATTCCACCAGGTAATACTATGATAATACTTATATTAAACAAACTTTCAAAATCTGTATTAAATATAAATATCGCTAAAAACAAGGTGATTAAGGAACAAAACAAATATAAAATTGTTGCATGTTTTTTGTTTAAGAGCGTGTAAACAGTTATACCTAGAACAATGGTAAAAGCATAACCATATGAATCTCCTTCTGTTGTTAAAATCACAGCTATAGTGGCCATAAACATTATAAAAGAATCCACATAAGCTGGAATAATATATTTCTTATATTTTATAATGTGAAATAAAGTATAAGAACTTAAAAGTAATAATATAATTTCAAATAAAGCAAGAAATAAATGATTGTTTGTCTCATCAGCAAGAATAAAAAGGTTATAGAAAATACTTGGTACAAGTACAATAATAAAAAATATATTAATAGCAATTAATAAATATTTCTTCGCTAAACCAATATCATTGGCTTGATTATATATACCATTCAAAGAATTATTATTTCTCATTAATTTCTTCCTTTCTTTGATATTATACTGTATTTCATTATACAATAGCTATAAGTTAATAACAATTCAATATAGAAAAACAATATAAAATATAATGAAATAATATAAAATCTAAATGGTCTTAATAAAAGCCAAATCACAAATAAAATTCTATTTAAAAAACAAAAAAAAGCCATCCTAAGATGGCTATATTTCGTTCTCGATGGTGGTCCAGGCCGGGATCGAACCGGCGACACATGGATTTTCAGTCCATTGCTCTACCTACTGAGCTACCGGACCAATAAAAAAAATGGCGGTCCGGACGGGACTTGAACCCGCGATCTCCAGTGTGACAGACTGGCATGTTAACCACTACACCACCGGACCTTTTTATTGGTTGCGGGGGAAGGATTTGAACCTCCGACCTCTGGGTTATGAGCCCAACGAGCTACCAGACTGCTCCACCCCGCGGTGTTAATTTTGTTGCTACTATATGATATCAAAATGAAAATCTAATGTCAACACTAAATTTTCTTTTGGTGGAGAATAGCGGGATCGAACCGCTGACCTCCTGCGTGCAAGGCAGGCGCTCTCCCAGCTGAGCTAATTCCCCAAGAATGGTACCCGAGGCCGGACTCGAACCGGCACGTCATTGCTGACATTGGATTTTAAGTCCAACGCGTCTACCTATTCCGCCACTCGGGCAAGTGGTGACCCGCAGGCGATTCGAACGCCTGACCCTTTGATTAAAAGTCAAATGCTCTACCGACTGAGCTAGCGGGTCAATAAGCTTGAATCTTGCGAGTAAAAAAATATTGGTGTCAAATGTAGGAATTGAACCTACTTCCATAGGCTTTACCATTAAGCTAGATTGACATAATGGCGGAGAAAGAGGGATTCGAACCCCCGCGGCGCTCGCACGCCCTGTCGGTTTTCAAGACCGATCCCTTCAGCCGGGCTTGGGTATTTCTCCGTTTGATTCTATAAGTGGTGGACCCAGTAGGACTCGAACCTACGACCGATCGGTTATGAGCCGATAGCTCTAACCAACTGAGCTATGGGTCCAAGCAATGGTAGCGGCAGAGAGACTTGAACTCTCAACCTCACGGGTATGAACCGTACGCTCTAGCCAGTTGAGCTACACCGCCGTAGATATATTTTTAATTGAAAAGAATGGTGGAGAATAGCGGGATCGAACCGCTGACCTCCTGCGTGCAAGGCAGGCGCTCTCCCAGCTGAGCTAATTCCCCACAAAAATGGTGGGCCTAAATGGACTTGAACCATCGACCTCACGCTTATCAGGCGTGCGCTCTAACCAGCTGAGCTATAGGCCCATTTTCGTATTCTTCGCAATGCGAATTATATTTTACTATTTATAAACATATTTGTCAATTATTATTTGTCGTTTTTTTTAAAAAAAGTAAATAAAGACTGATTTAGTGCTGTAAATGATGGATATCTTAAAATATCCATCATTTATTTTATTGTTTAGGGTATTTCACAGCGTTCTTAATCAATTTTTCTCTAATTATTTCTTCTGGATCAAAACCCAAATCAGATGCCATAGCTATAGAATATATTAAGACATCTGCTAATTCTTCCTTAACGTTTTCTATATTAGGACCTTCATCTTCCCATTGATAGTTTTCTAATAACTCTGCAGCTTCGATTATAATTGATTTAGCTAGAGCTTGAGGTGTGTCATGGTGTCTCCATCCTCTTTCATCTCTAAATTTGATTATTTCATCAATTAATTTCTTCATTACTTAACACCTTCTTAATTCTCTTCTTTAGGTCCATTCTGTTCATCAAAACTTCTCTTTCACAGCCTAAACATTTTAATTTACATACTGCTCCAAAACGAATTATCTCCCATTTGTTTTCTCCACAAGGATGACCTTTTTTTAGAACAAGTATTGAACCTTGTTTTATATCTTCCATCTTATTCACCTTCTAATAAAGATTTAAGTCTATCTAATTCTTCCTTATTATTGAATGTAATAATGAGTTTATTGCTAGATACTTTTACTTCATTTTTTAAATTAAGTTTATTGATCAAATGATCTTTTGTTTCATATAAGTCTTTTTGAAATTCAACATTAATTTGACTTCTTTTGATTTGTTTTTTCTTTTTTTCTTTTTTGACCAACTGTTCAATATCTCTCACAGTTAATTTCTTTTCGATAACTGTTTGTGCTATTTTAATAATCCTATCTTTATCTTTTAACTTACTTAAACTTCTAGCGTGGCCCATGGTAATATTGCCTTCATTAATCTCATCAATGACTTCTTCAGGTAAAGATAAAATACCTAAAGCATTAGAAACATAAGAACGACTCTTTCCAATCTTATTGGCAAGTTCAAGGTGTGTCAAATCCATAGCGTCAATGACATTCTTATAGGCTTTTGCTTCCTCAACGATGGTTAAGTCTTCTCTTTGTATATTTTCTAATAGTGCTATTTCAGCTAAATATTGATTGTTATAATCTCTAATGATCGCTGGGATTGTCTTAAATTCAGCCATTTCTGACGCCCTACATCTTCTTTCTCCAGCAACCAACAAATAGCCATTACTGATTTTTTTCACAATAATTGGCTGCAAGACACCATTCATTCTAATTGAATCAGATAATTCTTTTAAAGCTTCTTTATCAAAATGCTTTCTTGGTTGAAATGGATTAGGAATAATCTTAGATAATTCAATATCTACAACTTCTTCATTCTCTTTAATTTCAATTTCGTTTTCTTTTAATAAATCTTGTAATGAACGTTTAATCATTTCATCCTTGTTCATTACGACTCACCACCTCTTTAGCTAATTTTTTATAGGAAATAGAAGATTTACTCCTAGGAGAAAACTGTGTCACTGGCATACCATAAAATGTTGCATTAGAGCAAGTGATATTACGAGGTATAATTGTTTTAAAAACCTTCTCTTTAAAATATGTTTTAATTTCATTTACTATTTGAAACCCTGAAGTTACTCGTTTATCCAACATAGTTAATAAAACACCATAAATGGTTAAATCTTCTTTATTAACTTTTTTCTTGTTTTGAACGATTCTAATGGTGTTTAATAATTGAGTTAAACCATCCATTGCTAAAAATTCACATTGAACAGGAACAATAACACCATCTGAAGCTACCAATGCATTGGTAGTGATATACCCTAAGGAAGGCGGACAATCAATCAATACATAATCATAATTTTCTTTAAATTTATGTAAATGATCATGGAGTATAAAATCTCTATTGGTATCTCCAATGATGGCTTCTTCTATCCCCTCAACCATGGTTTTAGCAGGAAGCACATCAATATTACGGTGATGACTTTTGATGAGGATATCTTCAAATCCGACTTCCTTTTTAAAAACATCAAAAATGCTTTTTTGAAAAGAACCTCTATCAATACCCATACATGATGTTGCATTTGCTTGATAATCCAAATCTATTATTAATATTTTATTTCTTAAATTGGCTAATGAACTTGCTAAATTAATGGCCGTTGTTGTTTTACCAACTCCACCTTTTTGGTTAGCAATCGACAGTACTAATCCCATATAATTCCCTTTCACTTATTCAAATATTTCTTAATTATTTCTATATTATCTTGGAAAAAAGCGATTGTTTGATCATCAAAGAATGGTTCAAAGTCAAAATCTATGACTTTTTTTGTATTCATATCTACTTCAAATTTGTTCCAAGAACTTGATTGGTATAAATTGTGAGTCATGTAAACATAGATCATTGCAAAAACAATTAACTTTTCTTCTTTATTGATATTTAAATTACTTAAATTCAAATCATCAATATCTATGTTTGGTTTTTTATGTCTTAAGACAAAATTAATCATTATTGAAAATAGATCAGAATGATCATTAACCATATATTTTTTTAGATTTACAGTGGTTTTTCTCATATTAAGAGAAATATTTTGATTATCTAATATTTTTTGATATCCAATTTCATGAATATAAAAATATAGATCTGAAATGTTTTTTATTTCTGAACCATCTTTCAAGATTTGTTTAGCAATAAATTCGCTAGTTTCTGTTACAGCCGCCTGAAAATCATTGTCTTCATAAATAGGTGGATCGCCTTGAATTCTTTTTATTGCTTGCATAAAGTTAAAGATATCTTTTTGCATACTATCATTTGTTTTTTTATCATGAATCCACTCTAAATTCATCTCACTATATGATTTCTCATTGATAAGAATAAAGGCAAAATTAACTAAATAATAAAGAATTAAACCAGTAATATAAATATAAATGGCACCAGGTAAATCATTATTTATTAATAATGAATCTCCATCATTAAATATATAAAATATACCTAAAACAGTAACAAATGTTGAAAAAACAAAGTAAGAATATATTTCTTGATAAAAAGCAATAATGGTTAAGACAATATAAAACAATAAATATGCATAAAAACTTGTTATACCTTGGGTATAGTAAACCATAAAAAAGACAGATTGAATTATAGTAATTTGCATTGCAAGAAAAATTAAATTCAATTTAATAAAACCATATGTAATAAGTAAAGCAAGGATAAAACCACCAATAAAGATACTTTTAACCCATGTAGGATAATCTAAAAGATAAGATACCCCAAGTGTTAAAGCTGTAAAAACAGTTAAGAATATAAATATAACAATAACCTTAATTTTTCTAACTTCATTCATTGGCAGGTATTCAGTATTCAATAAGGTTGAAAAGAATTTTTTTATCATGATAGGCCCCCCTTATAAGCATCATCAAAGATAGCCTCAAAAACATCAGGATTATCTTGATAGATTTCTCTTATTCTAGGGTCTAATAAATAATAAAACTCAGTATTGATAATGACTTGATAGATTTCTTCTTTATCTAAAGCTTTTGTTCCAGGCAAACCATTCTTTAACATCACATATAAGATTGAAAAAGTCAAAATTTTAATCTCTAAATCATCAGTAGATTTATTTAAACTTTCAAAATGTGTTTCAGAAAATATTTCACGATGATGAACATCTTTTTGATTATAATAATACAATCTCATCGCTATTTTTCTCATCAAAGAATCTTTATGAATCACTAAAGTTTCTAGGTGATTGATATCTTCTTGAGTAAATTCTTTATACTCATTCAATATAGACTCTTTAGTGTGTCCAAGAGATAACTTCTTTAATATATCTATCTTTTGTTTAAATAAATTATCAATATTTATCTTCTTAGAAAAATCTTCAAACAAAAGATGAATTTTCTTAAAATAAGATTCATAATCGAATATTTCTAAATCAATTTGATCTTTTAATTCTATCAGTAATTTTAAGTTCTTTAACTCTTTTTCTTTGGTATAAGAAATTTGATTATAAAAGAACTGACTTTCTTTAAGAGTGATATAAGTAGACATCATTAATAAAGATAAGAACAAGAAGACAAATAAACCTATAACGAAATATGAGGTCTCAAATGTCGTATTGAAGTCAAATAATTGATTGTAATTCACAAATAACATAGTAATCGTTAAAATAAAATACAAACTAATAACCGTAAGTACTTTAATATCTTTATAAACAGCAGCTATCAAGTAAGCTAAGAATAAAAAAGGTATGACTGATGGTGATTTAAAATACAAAACATAGATAATTATCAAAGTAAAAAAACTCATGCTTGTAATGAATTTATTAAACTTTAAAAACTCTATTTGTGTTTTACCATAGGATAAAGAAGCCATGTTAAATATAATAATAGCAATAAAGCCTGAAGACAATCCAATAATCATTCTAATTTCAAAATCAAGTAAAAATAAGTAAACCACAGATAAAAACCCTATAATTGAAATTAGGGTTATAACAAAAATATTCTGTCTAACAAGATATTTAATCTCTAACTTTTCTTTATACTTGATAGACCCTGGAAAGATTTTATCTTTTTGGTTCAATCATTTCACTTCCTATAAAGGAGATTTTTTTATTTTAGCGAAGGATCTTGGATAAATTTTAGGAGAATGTTTAATTTTTCTTATAAGAATATATACATGTTGTAAATCTTCAGTCAAAGTATAATTAATAATTTTTTCAACTTTACCACCAAGTAGTTCAATAGCATGTTTGGCTTGATCTAACTCTTCTTGATAATGAATCGATTTAAAAGCAACAAAATACCCATTAATTTTAAGCATAGGTAATGCCATTTCTACTAAAATATTAAGCTTGGCTACCGCCCTAGCCATAATAATATCAAATTCATTAAAAATACCTAGTTCTTCAGCTCTTCCATGAATCAAATGAATATTCACATCTAGTAAATTTATCAGTCTATTTAAAAACTCTATACGTTTATTTAAACCATCTACTACCTATTAAATTCATTGAAGACTCGATTAATTTAATAGGTAAAGAAGGAAAGCCAGCACCTGCGCCAATATCCAATACTTTTTTGTCTTTAAAATCAAGATGATTTAAGATAAATATAGAGTCATAAAAATGTTTTAAGTAAACTTCTTCTTTTTCAGTAATGGCTGTTAAATTCAATAACTGATTCTGTTCAATAAGATATTGGTAATATATATTAAACTTTTCATGACTAAGTTTTGATAATAAATTTTGGTCTAGCATAAATCTCTCCTATTTGTTACATTTTACCATAAAGCATTAAACTGTGAAACTTATGTTTCATATTTTTTTAAATGAATTAAAAGCATTTGTATGTCTGCTGGATTAACGCCACTGATTCTTGATGCTTGTGATATCGTTAAAGGTCTTATTTTATTTAACTTATCTCTAGCTTCTAAAGCTAAATTATTAACTTTGAAGTAATCTATATCTGTAGGTATTTTTATATTGTGTTCTTTTTGTAATTTTTCTGCTTGATTAATGGCTTTCTTTATATAGCCATCATATTTACTATAAATATCTACTTGTTCAGCTTCTTCTTCACTCAAAGATAAATCAATATGGGCTAAGTCTTCAATAATATCTATAGACATGTCTTGTCTTTTTAATAAATCAAACAATGTGGTTTTTCCTTTGATCCCCATCAAATTGTTTTTTTCTAAATAATCCCTAACTTCTTCTGTTGGTGTAATATCATTGTCTAATAAAGTTTGAATAGCCATTTCAATATTTTTCTTTTTTTCCAAGAAGTTTTGATATCTGTTTTCGTTAATTAAACCTAATTGATACCCATATCTTGTTAATCTCATATCAGCATTATCATGTCTTAATAATAACCTAAATTCAGCTCTAGATGTTAACATCCTATAAGGTTCTTTAGTCCCTTTAGTCACAAGATCATCAATCAATACACCAATATAAGCTTGGTCTCTTCTTAATATAAAAGCTTCTTTTCCTTGTAATTTTAAAGACGCATTTATACCAGCCATAAGTCCTTGAGCTGCGGCTTCTTCATATCCACTGGTTCCATTGACTTGACCAGCGAAAAATAAATTTTCAATAATCTTTGATTCTAAAGATGGCCATAAGGTTCTTGAATCAATAGCATCATACTCAATAGCATAAGCATATTTACTAATAACTGCATTTTCTAAACCAGGTAAAGAATGAATCATTTCTTCTTGAACATCATATGGCATTGATGTTGAGAAACCTTGCAAATAGACTTCGTCGATTTCTCTAGATTCTGGTTCTATAAATAATTGGTGTCTTTCTTTATCGGCAAATCTAACCAATTTATCTTCAATCGAAGGACAATATCTTGGGCCTACACCATCAACTGTTTGTCCGCCATACATGGCAGATTTATTTAAATTAAAATGGATTATTTCATGGGTTTTTGCTTGAGTATGTATAAGATAGCAAGGCCATTCCTTGTCTAAGACTCTTAAGTGTTCTTTTTCAAAAGAAAAATGATGGATAAAACCATCCCCAGGTGATAGTTCCATTTTTGAAAAATCAATACTATCTCTTTTGATTCTTGCTGGAGTACCCGTTTTTAATCTATAAGTATCATGGCCAAGAGCTCTTAAATGATCACTTAATCCAATAGATGCTTTTTGTTTATCCGGACCTTCAGTTTTTGAAAAATCACCTACCATAATTTTAGCATTCATGAATGTTCCTGTAGTTATAATAACAGATTTAGATAATATTTCTTCACCAGTTTCCAATTTAACTCCATAGACTTTATTGTTTTCAACTAGAAGTTCCTTTACATAAGCTTCTTTTAAATCAAGATTATCTGTGTTCATTAACAACTTTAGCATCTCTCTGGGATATTCAAGTTTATCTGATTGAGCTCTTAAAGCTCTTACAGCAGGACCTTTTGATTTATTCAACATTTTCATTTGCAAAGTTGTTTTATCAGCAATGATCCCCATAACTCCGCCTAAGGCATCTATTTCCCTAACCAAGGTCCCTTTAGCAGGACCACCTATAGATGGATTACACGGCATAAAAGAAACCATTTTAAGGTTCCCTGTTATTAATAGTGTTGAATGATTCAGTTTTGCACTTGCGATGGCTGCTTCATTACCTGCGTGGCCTCCACCTATGACAATAACATCATACATAAAATCACACCCTTTAAAGTAATTTATATTTTTTTAATGCTTTTTCAATACCTGCTTTATCTACATCATCTGTAACAAATTCAGCTATATCTTTTAAGGCTTTTACTGCGTTCCCCATAGCTATAGGATGTCCCACAGCTTTAAACATTGACATATCATTATAATTATCACCAAAAGCATAAGTATCTTTAATATCAAAGCCTAAATGTTTAATTAAAGCTTTGACACCTTCAGCCTTTAAATCGCCTTTAGGATTAACATCATAAGCTATGCCTCCAGATTTATTAAACTGAAGTTCAGGAAAATCTCCTTTAATTTTATCTACCACTTCATCCTCATATACTACCATTGCAAAAACATCTCTGTCAGGATATATATTCGGATTATAAGTCGCTATTGGTAAATCAAAATGTTTTGAAAACTCCAAAGCTTTATTGGTATCTTGTCGATAATTAACATATTCATCAATATATTCTATGGTTAAATCAAAAGCCATCTCATCAGCTTTTTTCGTTATACGTTTTACAGTATCTAATGAAATATAATTTTCATAGACTACCTTGCCATGGCTTATCACATAACCTCCATTGGCTAAAACCATATGATTAAATTCTAACTTTTTTTCAATACCCTTTAATAAATTTGGGTTTCTTCCAGTCGCAATAGATAAGTAATGTCCCTTTTCTCTTAAAGCTTTTAGGGTTTCAAATATACCTGGAACTACTTGTCCATTCACCAATATTGTACCATCTAAATCAAAAAATATTAATGCCATTTCTTCACCTCGTCCATTAAAAAAGAATCTCACCTGAAGCATCTCCACCCACATAAACACCTCACTTAAGGCTGCTTCCGTCAAGACCTGACCTGATTCGTGGGCATCTATTGAGTGAAGATGCTTCATTTGAGATTCTTTATATATTATAACATAATCTTTTTTAATTTCAATTTTTTTAACACATTAATTATTATTCTCTCAATTTTTTAAAGAAAGACTGCATCAAAGTTTTTGATGGTTCACTTAAAACACCAGGAGTCACTTTTAATTGATGGTTAAAATTCTCTAAATATCTATTTAAAATTTCATCTAAAGACTCGTATTTTTTATCTCTAACACCATATATCAAACGATCGAACCTGGCTGAAACAATAGCGCCTAAACACATTAAACAAGGCTCAACATTTACATAAATAGAACAACCATCTAATCTCCAAGATCCTAATATACTTGAGGCAATTTTAATAGCGTTAATTTCAGCATGACTTGTAACATCTTGATGGAATTCTTTTAAATTATGACTACGGGCAATGATTTCACCATCTTTGACAATAACACAACCCACAGGTACTTCATCTTTACTTAAGGCCATTTCAGCTTCTAGTAAAGCTTCTTTCATGTAATACTCATCGTTCATCAAGAAAACCAAACCTTTTAGGTTTATTAGGAACTTCATGGCAGTCTCGGCATCTAGCTTCATAAGAATCTTTAGCACCTATTAATATGATTGGATCATCATATTTAGCAGGATTTCCTTCAATAATTCTTTGGGTTCTAGAAGCTGGTGTTTGACATTTGACACATATAGCGGTTAATTTACTAACATATTCAGCTAAAGACAAGAGTTTTGGCATAAAAGAAAAAGGTTCTCCTCTAAAATCTCTATCCAAACCAGATACAATAACTCTTACACCCTTATCAGCTAAATATTCACAAATATCGACTGCTTCTTCATCTAAAAATTGAATTTCATCAATAGCAACCACTTGAGTTTCATTATTAACATAATTTAAAATTTCTCTAGCCTCACTGATATTGATGGATTGAGTTTTATTGTGATCATGAGAAATCACTTGATTTTCACTATAACGATTATCTACTGTTGGTTTAAAGACAACAATATTTTGTTTTGCATATTCTAAACGTTTGATTCTTCTTAATAATTCTTCTGTTTTTCCAGCAAACATTGGACCTGTAATCACTTCAATCCAACCTTCTTTTTGATTCAAATACATTTCATACCTCCACTAAAAATAATTATAACATTGAAAAAAGAAATATTAAATATCCAAATAAAAAAAGCCAAAATGAATTGGCTTTAATTATCAAATTATTCTTGTTCTTCGTCTTCTTGAATACCATATTTTTTGTTGAACTTGTCAATTCTACCAGCAACATTTTTATATTTTTGTTTACCAGTGTAGAATGGATGGCAATTTGAACATGTATCAACTTTAATATCTTTTTGAGTTGAACCTGTTTCAAATGTGTTTCCGCATGTTGAACATGTGACTGTTAACGTATGATATTCAGGATGTATATTGTTTTTCATATTATCCCGTCTCCTTCTGCCATGAAATATAAATTCATAGTAAGTTTTATTTAGCAAAGGTATTATATCAAATGAATTCATAAATTGCAAGAAATAATGTGTGAATTCAAGTAATACTTTTCTAGAGATTTAATATCGACATTATGGACTGATGATTTAAAAGTATAGAAAAAAATGATATAATAAAATCAGTTATTTAATCGGAGGAAAATTATGTCTGATTTTAAAGAAAAAGTCTTAAACTTACATAAAAAAAACACAGGTAAGCTAGAGATATTACCCAATGTAAAATTAACCAGTATTGAAGACTTAAGTATGGCTTATACTCCAGGTGTAGCCATACCTTGTTTAGAAATAAAAAATGATAAGAATAAGGCTTATGATTATACCATGAAAGGCAAGACAGTAGCTATCATCACAAATGGGTCTGCCGTCCTTGGTTTAGGGAATATCGGACCAGTTGCCTCTCTTCCTGTCATGGAAGGAAAATCTGCCTTATTACATGAGTTTTCAGGGGTTCAAGCTTACCCATTGGCTTTAGATAGTCAAGATCCTGAAATCCTTATTCAAACCATAAAATTACTATCCCCTAATTTTTCCGCAATTATGTTAGAAGATATATCAGCCCCTAATTGTGTTACCATTGAAAGAAGACTCCAAGAAGAACTTGATATACCTGTTTTTCATGATGACCAACATGGAACCGCTATTGTTGTTAGTGCAGCCTTAATCAATGCTTTAAAGGTCGTTGGTAAAAATATGGGTGATATTAAAGTCCTTGTATCGGGTTTAGGTGCGGCTGGCTCAGCCATCATTAAATTATTAAATAAATTAGGTGTCAAACATATTTATGGTTATGATTTATTAGGCGTCTTAAATAAAGAAAAATATAATCAATATAATTATGTGATCAAAGAACTGCTCGATCTAAATATTGTTCAATCAAGTCAAGCATCAAGTTTAAAAGACTTAATAAAAAATACAGATGTTTTCATAGGTGTCTCAGCAAAAGATATCCTAAAAGAAGACATGATAGCTTTGATGAACCCCGATCCCATCATTTTCGCTATGGCAAATCCTGACCCAGAAATTCTTCCTGAAGTTGCCATAAAAGCAGGTGCTAAAATCATTGGGACTGGTCGCAGTGATTATCCAAATCAAATCAATAATGTATTGGTTTTTCCTGGCTTAATGAAGGGCGTTTTATCTTCTAAAATTAAGACCATTACCGACCAAGTTAAAATAGTCACAGCCAAAGCCATTGCTTCTATGGTTAAAGAAGATGAATTGAGTGTCCACCATATCCTACCAAATATTTTTGATAAAAATCTTGTTTCAACCATAGAAAAAGCAATTAAAGACCAAATAAAAAAAGGCTAAAAATAAGCCTTTACATTAACTTTTTTAATTCTCTATAGATTTTAGAAACTGGAAAACCAACAATAGCGTAATAATCCCCATTGATTGATTCTATATATTTCGAACCATAACCTTGAATACCATATGCACCGGCTTTATCAAAAGGTTCATGAGTAGAAATATAATCATTTATCTCATCTTCAGTCATGGGATAGAAAGAAACATAAGCAGATGAATAAAAACTTGAAGAATGACCTTTTTTAATCATTGCACAACCTGTAAGAACTCTATGAGTTGAACCTGATAAAGCTCTTAAATATGATTTAGCTTCTTCCTTATCTTTTGGTTTTCCCATGATTTGATCTTTCAATATCACCAAAGTATCAAATCCTAAGACCAAATCATCTTTGTGATTTTTAAAAACATCAGCTGCTTTTTGATAGGCTAAATCCATAACCATTTCCTCATGCGACAAAGACATATCCAAGATTTCTTCAACTTCACTTGGAATGGTTAGTGGTTCAATATGCAATAAACTTATTAATTCTTTCCTTCTTGGAGATTGGCTTGCTAATATAACTCTCATTATGTCACCTCCTAATGATTATACCAAATTTAAAATATTTTATAAAATAAAATTAATACTCATAAATCTCTCACATTCTCTTGTTATTATATATATGCAATTTATTTTTCTCTTTTATTTATATATAATTTATATATTGAGCATAGGAGTGTGAGACTTCTATGCTCTCTATTATAAAAAGGGGTAAATTATGCTTGAACATTTCAACTTAAATCTAATTAACAAAAATGATGTCCTTGTCCTATCAATCAGCGGTGGTGTTGATTCGATGGTTTTACTAGACATTTTTTTGAAATTTAAAGATTCCTATCACTTGTCCTTACATGTAGCACACATTGATCATCAAAAAAGGGAAAGTTCGAGTGAAGATGCCAACTTTGTAAAACAAGTCGCTGAAAAAAACAATTTACCTTTCTATTTATATGAATTAGATAATCATACTAATGATAATTTTCATGATTATGCCCACCAAGAAAGATATGATTTTTTAGTTAGAGTTGCAAGACAATGTAAAGCTAATAAAATTGTGTTGGCTCATCATTTAGATGATTTAGCTGAAACTATTATGATGAGATTGGTTAGGGGTTCTTCCTTTGAAGGTTATCAAGGCATCTTAGAAAAAATATACTATAAGGGTTTTGATATCATAAGACCTTTATTAAATATTGATAAAGATACAATCAGTAAATATCAAGAAAATAATCAAATTCTTTATAGAGAAGATGAATCAAACCTAAAGGATGATTATACAAGAAATCGTTACAGGCATCAACTTATGCCTTTTCTAAAAGAAGAAAACCCTAAATTCTTAGAAAAAATTAAACAGTTTTCTAATTATCAATCGATGTCATATCAACTCATTAATGATTTATCTTCACAATATATAAGGTCTTTAGACTTTAGTAAAGATTTTGTATTGATCGATATCAATGAATTCAATCAATTACATGAAATCATCCAAATAGATTCCATTAAAAAAATCATCAATCACTTAACTGATAATCAATTAGAATTATCCTTTACAAACCTTAAAGATATAATTTATTTGAGTAAACAAGATAAAGCTCATATAAGTTTTGAAATTCCAAATCAAATTTATGTTGATAAATCCTATGATAAAATCTTGTTTAGGACCTATAAAAATCAACTCAATAATTTTAACCTAGAAATCAATGATTTTGGTCAATATAAGATTAATAATGAATATCAAGTCTATATATCAAAAAAACTAGACAAAAATTATGATTATATCTATAAATTATGTTATAATATTCTAGATTTAGTCTTTCCATTAACCATTAGGAATAGACAATCTGGAGACCGATTAGATATTCATGTCGGTACCAAAAAATTAAAGGATTTTTTTATAGATAAAAAAATCCCTTTAGAACTTAGAGATCAACTTCCTTTATTGGTCGATCATAAGAATGAAATATTATTCATACCTGGCTTGTATCAAAAAAATACAGAAGGGTTAGAAAAAATCTATATCCATTTTAAAAAGATAAAGTATTAGGAGGCATATATGGCAGTTGCTAGAAAAAAACCAAGTGGCCCATTAAATAATCGTACCAGTCATTTTATTATGATTGCGATATTGGTCATTATCGTTATTTCAATCATCACTTTCTTTGGTAATTTAAACTCACCTACAGAATTAAGCAATTCAGAATTTGATGATAAATTAAGATCAGGAGAAATTATTAATATTGAAGTCTCACCCTTGGCCGGTGAAACTAATCTAGGTATTCGAGAAGTTACTGGTGATTTAAGAAATGGTGGGGAGTTTGTCACTTTTTTCGCAAATGATGATGAGTTAAATGATGTTAGAACTTTTGCTATAAACAACAATATTCCTTTCAATGTCGTCCCTGGTCCAACCACGAATATCATGAATATTATTTTCCCTATTCTACTTGTTGTAGGTGTAGTAATCATGATCATCGCTATGATGAGGGGCGGGGCCAACGCCAATAGACAAGCCTTTGATTTCGGTAAATCAAAAGCTATTCAATCAAAAGGTGAAAAAACTACTTTTGATGATGTCGCGGGTGCTGATGAAGAAAAAGAAGAGTTAAAAGAAATTATTGATTTCTTAAAAAATCCAAAAAAATATTTAAATTTGGGTGCGAGAATTCCTAAAGGTGTCCTTTTAGTTGGACCTCCAGGAACTGGTAAAACCTTAATTGCTAGAGCAGTCGCAGGTGAAGCAAAAGTACCTTTCTTCTTCGTTTCGGGTTCTGATTTCCTTGAAATGTTTGTTGGGGTCGGAGCTTCTCGTGTAAGAGATATGTTTAAGCAAGCCAAAACCAATTCACCATGTATCTTATTTATTGATGAAATAGATGCTGTTGGTAGACAAAGAGGTACTGGTCTTGGCGGTGGACATGATGAACGTGAACAAACCCTTAACCAACTACTTGTTGAAATGGATGGTTTCGGCCATAATTCAGGTGTTATTGTCATGGCTGCCACAAACCGTGTTGATATCTTAGACCCTGCCTTATTAAGACCTGGTCGTTTCGATAGACAAATTTATGTTGGAAGACCTGACATTAAAGGCCGTGCTGAAATCTTAAAAGTACATTCTAACAATAAGAAAATTAATCCAGCAATTACCTTCAAAGAAATCGCAAGACGTACACCTGGTTTTACAGGTGCCGACTTAGAAAACTTAATGAATGAAGCTGCTTTATTAGCCGCAAGAGAAAATAAACTTCAAATTGAGTTATCTCATATTGATGAAGCTGTTGATAGAGTCATGATGGGACCTGCTAAAAAATCTAGAGTATTTACTAAAAAAGAAAAGGAAATTATCGCCTATCATGAAGCTGGACACGCTGTTATTGGTATCAAACTTGAAGATGCCAACATCGTCCATAAAGTTACCATCATCCCTCGTGGACAAGCGGGTGGATATAATTTAATGTTACCTAAGGAAGAACAAGCATTCTTACAAACAAAGAAAAATCTAACCGAAATGATTGTTGGTTTATTAGGTGGTAGGGTAGCTGAACAGTTGGTTTTCAATGAAATATCAACCGGGGCCCATAATGACTTAGAAAGATCAACTTCTATCGCTAGAAAAATGATTACTGAATACGGTATGAGTGAAAACCTAGGACCTATTACTTATGAAAAAGATTCTGAGAAAGTCTTCCTAGGTCGTGATTATGGAAAATCAAACAACTTCTCTGAAGCAATCGCAACTGAGATTGATAAAGAAGTCAGAGGAATTATCCATGATTGTTATGATCAAGCTAAGAAAATCATCGGCGCTAATATGGATTTATTAAAGAATATTGCTCACTATCTACTTGAAGTTGAAACATTAACTAAAGAAGATATTGAAGAAATCGTTGAAACTGGTCATTTAGAGCGTTGGGACACTATCCTCGAAGACGAATCTAAAGATATTGTTGAAGAAGAACCAAAAGAAGAAAATAAAGAAGAATAATTAAAATGGGGATACATATTGTATCCCCTTGTTTAAAGAAGGTGTTAAAGTGAGACTAGATAAATTTTTAAAAGTATCTCGAATCTTTAAAAGACGTACTATTGCCAAAGAAGTATCTAAAAATGGCCGTGTATTAATTAATGATCGAGTTGCTAAACCTGGAACCGAGTTAAAAGCAGGTGACATTTTAGAAATATCATATGGACAAAAAACCATCAAAGTGAAAGTAATGAAATTGGCTGACCATATGAAAAAAGAAGACGCAGATTCAATGTACGAGTTAATTGAAGAATAATCAATATTTTTGATTATTAGACGATTTTTTCGTATAATAAGAAAGGTGATTTTATGAAAAAAATAATAATTATTTTATTATCCTTAGCATCACTTTTAATACTATCTTCATGTACAAGTGAATCTAACACAGTTTATGTCACTGTCTATCCTTTAAAATTCATGTCAGAAGAATTATTTAAAGATACAGATTATACAGTAGGTATTGTTCCTGGAGTTTCATCTCATGAACATTCTGCTGAATGGTCTCCAAAACAAATTATTGCTATGCAAGATGCTGATTTTTTATTTTATATTGGCGCAAATTATGACCAATATATAACCAAAAAAATAAATGTCTTTAACGATGCTAATGTAAAACTTATAAATATTGAAAATGAGAATGATTATATTGAATATATAGAAGGTGAATATCATCACGAACATGATCATGATCATGATGAAGAAATAACAAGCAAAAATGAAGAACCACAATTGGGTCTTGATCCACATTTTTGGATTTCACCATTAAGAATGCTTAACGTCTTAGATTTATTATATGATAAGTATATCGAAGCTTATCCAAATGATGTTGAAACTTTGACAGATAATTATATGACTCTAAAATCAAGACTTGAAGAATTGCACCTAGATTACCAAGACGTTATATCACAGATGACTAAACCAGTCTTAACTTCAACTAATTTATATGGGTACTTAAGGCAAGATTATGGCTTGGTATTTTTATCAATTTCCAAGGGTTATCATGAAGAACCAGATAATATGGTTTCTGAAGAAACTGGTATTATTATTGAAGAAATAAAGCTCCATCAAATCAATACCATCATTTTTGAAAAAAAGCGCAG
This sequence comes from Hujiaoplasma nucleasis, assembly GCF_013745115.1. Classification (GTDB taxonomy): domain Bacteria; phylum Bacillota_I; class Bacilli_A; order Izemoplasmatales; family Hujiaoplasmataceae; genus Hujiaoplasma; species Hujiaoplasma nucleasis. The sequence goes on from NZ_CP051151.1 coordinate 1,224,833, forward strand.
TTCTCCTGCTTCTGACCATATTTTCGCTGAAATGGTTAAACTAGAAATTGAACCTATTAAATTAGAATATGATGTGTTACAATTATTATCAAATGAAGACATTTCTCAAAACAAGGATTATATCACTGAAATGAGAGAAAATCTGATAGTCTTTGAAAAAGCTGGAAAATAAGTAGATAAGAGGTAAAATAATGGAAAATAAATTAACAGAACAAGAAATTATAAGAAGAGAAAAAGCCCAACATTTAAAAGAACTAGGCATAGATCCTTTTGGTTCTAGATTTGATAGAACCCATAACACAAAACAAATTGTTGATCAGTTTGATAAATATAACAAAGATGAACTTCATGAAATGGATAACCTTCCACTCATAAAAACTGCTGGACGAGTTATGACACGTCGTGTTAAGGGTAAAGCTGGTTTTGCTCATATCCAAGACCAATGGGGACAAGTTCAAATCTATGTTCGTATTGATGATATTGGTGAAGAAGATTATCAAATATTCACTAAGGGTGATTTGGGTGATATCGTTGGTGTCGAAGGCTATCCTATGAAAACAAGAATGGGTGAACTATCTATTAAAGTACAAAAGTTTACACACCTAACCAAAGCATTAAGACCTTTACCTGAGAAATATCATGGTTTATCAGATAAAGAAGAAATTTATAGACGCCGTTATGTAGATTTAATCACTAATGAAGAATCTAAAAATACTTTTATCAAAAGATCACAAATTATCAAAGAAATGAGAAATTACTTAGATGATTTAGGTTATATAGAAGTTGAAACCCCTGTCTTACATCCAGTCTTAGGTGGAGCGAATGCTAGACCATTCGTCACTCACCACAATACACTTGATATGCCTTTCTATTTAAGAATCGCGACTGAATTACATTTAAAAAGACTTATTGTGGGCGGTTTAGATTGTGTTTACGAAATTGGCCGTTTATTCAGAAACGAAGGCGTGGACAGATTACATAACCCTGAGTTCACAACTATAGAGTTATATCTTTCTTACTCAGACCTACAAGGTATGATGGATTTAAGTGAAGATTTAATTGCACACCTTGCTATGAAAGTAAACGGTTCAACGACGGTTCAATATGATGGAAAAGAAATAGATTTATCAAAGGGTTGGAGAAAAGCCCATATGGTAGATTTAATTAAAGAAAAAACTGGTATTAATTTCTATGAAATTTATGATTATGAAGAAGCTAAAAAATTAGCTAAAGAACATCATTTAGAAGTTGAAGACCACCTATATGGTGTTGGTCATATAGTCAATTTATTCTTTGAAGCTTATTGTGAAGAAGATTTAATTCAACCAACATTCGTTTATGGACATCCAATTGAAATATCTCCATTAACCAAAAAAGACCCAAATGATGAACGCTTTACACAAAGATTTGAATTATTCATCAATGGTCACGAATACGCTAATGCTTACACAGAGTTAAATGATCCTATCGATCAGAAAGAACGCTTTGTAAACCAATTAAAAGAAAAAGATTTAGGGAATGAAGAAGCTAACGAAATGGATACTGACTTTGTAGAAGCTTTAGAATACGGAATGCCTCCTACAGGTGGTATTGGTATTGGTATTGACCGTTTAGTTATGTTACTTACGGGTGCTAAATCAATTAGGGATGTCTTATTATTCCCTCAAATGAAATCTAAAAATTAATAATAATATCTTCATCTTTTAAATCTAATAATTTATTGATATAATGTTTATGCATGAATAGGTCTCCTTTCGGTGTTTGTTGGTAACTACATTATAAAGGATTGTACCTATTCATGCACTTTTATTTTATAAACATCTTTTTTAAACACCCCTAAGAAAATTATAGAACCGAAAATTATAGAACCATAAAAAAAATAACTCTAAAATTTAGAGTTAATTTTTTATTTATTTTTCTGTTTCGTTTTCATCTTCTTGATCAAAAACATCAGCATCTTCTATATCTTGAATTTGATCTAGATTTTCTTCTTGAACAGGTTCTTGTTCATTAAAGTCATCTTCTGTAAAAACATAGTCTTCTATATTGACAGAATTCTTGAACATAGATTGGGCTTCTTTAGCTGTAAAATGACTTTTACCATTTGCTAAAACTTTAGCTAAATGAATATCCATTTCATGAGTATCGCCAATGACTTTATAGTAATGAGCCATACGATAGTGATAGATTAATCGCTGAGAAATATAGCCATTGTGTTGAGACAAATGTGCTTCGATAACATTTTTATATTCTTCAGGATCTTCTTCGATATTTTTAATGGCTGTTAGTAATCTTTCATAAGATGTTGCATAAGCATAAAATTTCTTATGAATTTTTGGTTTTACATTATTGATTCTTTCTAAAGCCAAATCAAAACCTTCTTGATTGCCTAATTCATTGTATGCGTATGCTTGATGAGCAAAGATAAGGACATGGTAAACCGTATTCATTCTTTGTAATTCAATTTGATTGAATGTTTGAATGGCTTTGTCATATTCGCCATTATTATAATAAGCCATGCCTAAATGCAATAGAAAAATGCCTTTCAATGATTTGGTAGGCGCATTTTCAACATGGTTTAACGCCATTTCAATTGCGCTTTCAATATCTAAGTCATAATCCATAAGCATATTAAACTTATTTACAAATTTTTGCATAGGTGATGTCAATTTATATCTAAAATACATGTAACCAACCAAAATAATGGCAAAAGCTAAAAGCCAATCCATATATTCTAAGAAATAATTAGTTACCATTAATGCAAAGGCTAAGACAGCATAAATGATGATGGTTGCGTAAAATTCTTTTTTATTCATTTATATTTCCTTTCCAATCACAATTTCATCTTCTTCTTCATCAAGATCTAAACCCAAGGTTAATGCTATATCAACAAAAATATCAATAATTGAATGAAATTCATATTGTTTTTCTTGAATCACATCTAATAATCTACTATCAATATAGACATTATAATTATCAGGTATATCTTTTTTTTCAGTGATGATTTCTTCTAACTCTTCTAAAAGGTTTTCCATTTCTTCTTCATCAAATTGGATTTTTTGTTCTGCTAGTTCATATCTCAAATCCTCAATAAACAATAAATAATTAATTAGAGTATCATAGTGCATAAAATGATGAAAATCATGGTTAAAAAACTTTTCTAAATATATATTACATGTAAAAAACTGTTGATAGAGATATTCTAATCCAACTTGAATGATTTTATCTATATCATCATCAAGAGAATCTTGATCCTTATACTCTTGAAATAGAAAAAGTAAGACTTCATACACGGGCTTAAATCTTGTGTATAAGATTGAATTGTGAGATTCCAAATGGTCATAAAAGTCTTTATTTTCTAAATACCAACTTTGGTATTCTTTTAAACGTTCATTCATAAAATTATGCTTGATTTACTGAACCAAATAAAATCATTTTTTCTTTAACTGTTTCTTTAATTGCTTCAGTTCCTGGAGCTAATAATTTTCTTGGATCAAATCCCTTGCCAATCAAATCTTTACCTTCTTCAATATATTTTCTTGTGGCTCTAGCAAAAGACCATTGACATTCTGTATTAACGTTAATTTTTGAAACACCCATAGAAATAGCTTTTTTCACCATATCTTCAGGGATACCAGTACCGCCATGTAAAACCAATGGAGTATCACCAGTAATATCATTAACTTGGTTTAAAACATCGAAATCAAGGCCTTTCCAGTTATCTGGATATTTACCATGAATATTTCCAATACCAGCAGCTAAAAAATCTACTCCTAAATCAGCAATCATTTTACATTCTTTAGGATCAGCGACTTCACCTGAACCAACGACTCCATCTTCTTCTCCACCAATAGCACCTACTTCAGCTTCGACTGAAATACCTAATGAATGTGCTAATTCTACTATTTCTTTTGTTTTTTCAATATTTTCTTTAATATCATAATGTGAACCATCAAACATAACTGAAGAATAACCCGCTTTAATTGCTTTTTTAGCGCCTTCATAAGAACCATGATCTAAATGTAAGGCTACTGGTACAGTGATGTTTAACTCTTCAATCATCGCTTTCACCATATCTGCTACAACTTTAAATCCAGCCATATATTTATTAGCACCTTCAGATACACCTAAAATAACTGGTGATTTATTTTCTTCAGCTGTTAATAAAACTGCCTTTGTCCATTCTAAATTATTAATGTTAAAATGCCCGATAGCATATCCGTTTTTATATGCTTTATCTAACATTTCTTTTGCTGATACTAAACCCATAATATAATCCTCCTTAGATTTTCTATAACACTATAATTATACCTTTAAAGCGTGTTTTTGTAAAGTTATTCACCATATTATCACAAAAGAGAAAAGAGATGTCCGAAGACATCTCTTATAGGTTTTTAGCTACCAGATACTGGCATTGATTTCACTTTAATTGAAGGTGTAGTAACACCATAATAACTCATTTTTGAATCATTCCCAACCATAGTGATATCTTTTAACATATCTATAAAGTTTCCAGCTACTGTAATCAAAGCAACTGGTCTTTCTTTCTTACCGTTTTTAACATAATATCCCATCGCTTGAAGTGAAAAATCACCACTGACAGCATTAGCTCCTGCATGAGCACCTTGTACATCTGTTATATAAATGCCTTCTTTCATTGATGATATCATTTCATCAATGGTAGAATTACCAGATTCCATTTTTAAATTCACTGCAGAAACCGAACCACCAAAACCATTACCAGTTGATTTTACATTATCTTTTTTAGCGGTGACTAAGTTGTGCAAATAAGTGTTTAAAACACCTTCTTTAATTAATGCTTTATATGAAGTTGCGACACCTTCATCATCAAAAGATCTTGAACGAGAAGACTTCTTCATAAATGGATCATCAACAATAGTAACTAATTCAGAACCAATTTTTTCATTTAATTTATCTTTTAACAAAGACATATTCTTTTGAACAGCATCTGCAGAAAAGACATTTTGAAAAGCTGAGAATAAAGTCGCCAAGGCAGAATTTGAGAAAACAATTTCGTATTGATCTGAAGGCACAGGTTTAGCTCCTAAAGCAGCTAGTGCATCATCAGCGATTTCTTTTGCAATTTTTTTAATATCAAAATCATTAAAATCATTTGAAATCAATACATCAAACCCAACTCTTTGATCAGTGTCATCTTTAACAATAACAGAACCGCCCATATATGCAGAATTAGCCATATTTTCTAAATCTAAGCCTTTTGAGTTCTTTAATACTACTTTATTAGATGATTCAGAATACATGGTTTCAACAACAGACATTCTTTCATCGTATTCATGTAAGAATTTATCCATGTCTTTTAATGTTTTAATTTTTGTTTGGACATCTAGTTTAGCAAGTTCTTCATTATATATATCATCTAACTTACGATATTCCTTATCACCCTCATAAATAATAGCATCATCTAAGGAGTCAATTTCTTTAGCACTAGCGATGATTGTATCTATCACTTCATCAATGATTTCATCTTCTAATACTTCAGTCACATAAGTACCCATTTTATTATTATAGATACCTCTAATAATCATTGAAGATGTATCTGCAATAACATATGAATCAACTTCATCCTCAAAAATTTCAATACTTAAATTACTTTTATCAGATAAATAAACTTGAATATCTGTTAATCCTTTTTCAGAAGCTCTTTTAAATAGTTTATCAATATTCATCTTAGTTAGCTCCTTTCTTTTTACCACCAACAGTCATTGCTTGTACTCTAATTGATGGTTGTCCGACGTCTGCAGGTATTGAACCTGATGCAGATCCACACATACCTCTTTGTCTTTCTAAGTTATTGGCTATCATATCGATTTTATGTAAAACATCTGCCCCGTTACCAACCAAGGCAGCACCTTTAACTGGTTCAGCAATTTTACCTTCTCTTATCATGTATCCTTCCATAACAGAGAAATTAAAGTCCCCATTACCAGGATTTACAGAACCACCACCAAGTTTTTTAGCAAATAATCCATACTCAGTGTTTTTAATGATTTCTTCTAAAGTAGAATCACCATTATCAATAAATGTATTAGACATTCTTGAAGTAGGGCTAAATTTATAATTTTGTCTTCTTGATGATCCAGTTGGTTCTTCATTCATTCTTCTTGCATTAATTTTATCAATCATGTAAGAATTTAAAATACCGTTTTTGATTAATATACGACGTTGTTGAGGATATCCCTCATCATCGTAATTCGCTGAACCCCAGGCATTTTCAATGGTTCCATCATCTATAGCTGTAACGATATCTGAAGCAATTTTTGTGCCTTTTTTACCAGAAAAAACAGAAGCGTTTTTAGCTACAGAAGTTGCTTCTAAAGAGTGACCACAAGCTTCATGGAAAATAACACCACCAAAAGCATTATTAATAATAACCGGCATAACTCCACTAGGGCAATCATCAGCATACAACATAGTTTTTGCAACTTTAGCAGCTTCTTCAGCGTATTTTTCGATATCCATTTCATCGAAGAATTCATAGCCTTTACCTGATCCATCACCAGCACTACCCGTTTGCATCATACCCTTATCTGCCGCAATAGCAGATGTCATTAATCTAACTCTAACTCTTGTTTCAGTAACAAAACGTCCTTCTGAGTTAGCGATCAATACAACTTGTTCGTCATCCATTAAGTAAACCATAACTTGTTTGATAACTTCATCGTATTCAGAAGCTGCTTTATAAGATCTCTTTAAAAGTTTTACTTTATCTTTTAAATCAACTTCACTTGGTTTAATTTTGACTTGATGTTTTTGGCCTACTTCTAAATCCATTAAAGGCGTTCTTTTTGTTAAGTGCTCATCTTTAAATGATTTAGATAAGTCTTTAGCTAATTGAATCAATTCTTCTGGATTTTTAGAATTAGTGTATGCATAAACACTTTGGGTTTTTTTAGCAACTCTAATACCTACACCAAACGATTTTGAGTTATTAGACTTTTCAAGTCTTCCTGATACTGATTGTAAAACAGATGCGTTTCTTTTCTCGATAAAAACTTCAGAAAAATCTGCGCCTGTCTCTAATCCAGCATCAAGGATTTGTTCAATTAATTTCTTTTCTAACAACATATATTTCCTCCTTTTATGCTCTCAAAGATTATTTTATCATATTGAATCTATTTTGAAAAGGTTGACATGTCAACTAATTATATATTTTTGAATATTTTTCTTTTAGATATTGAATGTAATACTTAGGATCAAATGCTTCCTTAGTGACTAATAACATCAATTCTTTAGGGCTTTTAGACGAACCAAATTGGTGTAATTTTTCTTTTAACCAATTATTAATAGCTTTGATATTTCTTTCTTTAATCATTTTTTCAACATCAATTTCTTTTTTCATCGCATAATATATTTGAGCAGCATAAGCACTTCCTAAAGCATAAGTAGGAAAATAACCAAACATACCATCTGACCAATGAACATCTTGTAAAACACCTTCAGAATCATTTTTTGGCCTTACTCCTAAATATTTTTCTATGAGATTGTTCCAAACACTCGGTAAATCATCAACACTTATCTCCTGATTAAACAACATTCTTTCAATATCATACCTTAACATAATATGCATAGGATAAGTCAACTCATCAGCTTCAATTCTAATTAATGATGCTTCAACATGATTTGATGCTTTAAACATGTCTTCTGCTTGATAAGTCTTAGATTGTTCTGGAAATAACTCTTTAAATTTATTAAAATGTGTTTGCCAAAACGCTAAAGATCTACCAATGTTATTCTCATAAAATCTAGATTGAGATTCATGGATACCCATCGAAGTTCCGCCACTTAATAAAGTATCATCAAATTCAGTTGAAATTTGTTGTTCATAGGTCGCGTGTCCCAACTCATGAATGGTTGAATATATACTAGAAAATATATAGTCTTCTAAATATTTCGTGGTTAATCTAACATCTTCTGGAGATGTATTCCAAGTAAAAGGATGAACTGATTCTTTTATTAAACCGCTCTTTCTATTAAAGGCAAATTCATCCAATAAATATTGAGAAAATTCCTTTTGCTTTTCTATTGAGTAATGGTTATTTCTTAACTCTTTATATTGATGATTTGATTTTTTTAATACATCCTTTACAAAAGGAACTAAATCCTTTTTTAAAGCATCAAAAAACTCATCATATTCTTTAGTTGTCATACCTTCTTCATAGTCATCTAGCATAGTATCATATGGATTTGTATCCTTATCATAATATAAAGCAAATTTTCTATTATAATCAATTATTTTTTTTAAATTCCCTTTAAAAGAACCATAATCACTATTCTTTTTAGCGTCTTCCCAAATGATTTGTGAGTCATTGATTAATTTACGATATTCTATAAATTCGTCTTCGGGAATATTAACGATTTTATCTAAATCCTTTTTAGCTTTTTTAATCTCTCTTACAAACAAATCATCATAGTCATCCATGTGATTGTAAAGTTCATGAATCATATTTGAATATTCTTTTGATGTTTGGATTAAAAAAATTTCTTTACTTAAATAAGCTGTCATTTCCGATCTTCTTTTAAAAGAATTCCTTGGGGCTTCTGTATTAGAATCCCATCCAATAAGTGTTAAAGCATATTGATAAGCCTTTACTTTTTTTAGATTTTCTCTAAATTTTTCTTGTAGTGTCATTGTCCGCTCCTTTAATATGTTTTTCTTAATATCATTATACATTATAATGCCTATATTTAAAATAAAATAGGAACTTTCAATTGAAAGTTCCTATCACCATTATTAATCTTCGTACATCTCTTCGTAATCATCCATATATTGATTGTATTCATCATCGTCAAAGTCTTCGTCTTCATCAACTTCATCGAAAACTTCAAACTCTTCATCTTCAAATTCATCTTCGTCATCAAAGTCTTCGTCTTGGAATTCGTTATAAAGTTCTTCTTCCTCTTCAGTTAATTCATCATCAAATTCATCAAGAAGTTCATCTTCATCATCTTCAACATCAGATTCGTCATAATCTTTTTCGTATTCGCTATCATCTTCATCTTCGTCTTCATCTTCAAGTAACTCATCTTCGTAAAGAGATAACTCTTCTTCGTAATCTGGATATTCATCATAATAGGCACCATCTTTATCCCAAAGATCAATGGCTTGTCTTCCTTTAATGTCCCAGGCATCATCACCAACATAGATAAATTTACCAGAGCTTACAAAATCAGCATAAACTTGAGAAATGAATTCTTTTCTTTCGTCGTCTGATAAATCTTTAATTTCAGCGATCGCTGAAAATAAATCAACAAAAGACATTGACTTTTCATTTTCCTTTAAAATTATATATGCTAATTCCATCATTGACATGTTTTTCTTGTCTGCCATTATTACCATCCATTTCTTTCTTTATATGCTAAAAATATATATTTATCTTAATGCTTTACATATTATATAGCAAAGTTTAAAATTTTACAAGTGAAAATGTTTATTCTTCTATGAGTTTACTTTTATGATAAGCAAAGCTCTCATTAATCGTGTTTAATGCAATATTTTCAAGGTGATCAGCGATTCTTTCTAAGTTAGATAAAATATCCACATAGTATCCAGATGAATTGTTTTTAATACTAGGATCATTAATCCTATTGATATGACTTACACGGTAAGATTTAACCAATTTATCAATGTCTTTTTCTCTTTGGATTACTTTTCCAGCTGAAATTTTATCTTCTTCGAAATAAGCTTTAAAGGATTCTATAAAAGATTGTCTTATTAGAGAGAATAAGTTATTAAGTTCCTTACATTCAAAGTCATCAAAAACAAGTTTTCTTTCTTTTCTTTCATAGAATAGTTCAAATAGATTATCTAAATGATCACCTATTCGTTCATAATCACTGATTGTATCAATGTTTTTAGCAACTTTTTGCATTTGTTTTTGACTTAAATCATTGGATCCAATTTCCACCAAATAATTATGAATTTTATCTTCCATAGAATCTAACAATTGTTCACATTGTAATCCGATCTCATGACTCTTTTCGTCATTTTCCATAGAATAACTAAATACAAATTCAAACATTCCAGAGGCACAATTTGCCATATTTTTAATGGCAGCGTTTGAATTTTCAATAGCTAAATCAGGTGATTCTTTCAATAAGAGTTTATCCAATGGAACTTCTTCCATATTTAATTCACTCTTTGTAGGGATAAGTTTTGTTACTACCCAAACAATTTGTTTAATAAAGAAATATAAAACAAATATAGTCATTAAATTAAACAAAACATGGGAAATTGATATGGTAAACTTATTGGTAATATAATCAGCGCCAATCAAATGAGTGGCTATCCAAGCCACTAACTTAGAATAAAGTCTTATCAATATTAAAAACACTATTGTCCCAAACATATTAAAGAGAACATGGACTAAAGCAGTTCTTTTAGCAGAACTTGAACCACCAATTGAAGCAAAAATACTTGTGATGGTTGTTCCAATATTATCACCTAAAACAATCGCAATCGCACCAACTAAAGGTACCGCACCTGTAGAGAATAATTGTTGTAAAATACCAATCGTTGCAGAAGATGATTGAATTACAGCTGTAGTAATAACACCAACAAAGACGCCAATGATTGGTCTATCCTCAACACTAAGCAATACTTGTCTAAAAGCAGGTAACTCAACCAAGGTTTTTAAGGCCCCGCCCATGATTTCTAGACCATAAAATAAAAGTCCAAAACCAAGAATAACCCGACCAAGTGTTTGAATTTTTCTCTTTTTTAAGAAGAAAATCATAAAGGCACCCACAAAGATAATCGGGTAAACAAAACGATCAATATCTAAAGATATGATAATCGAGGTAAATGTTGTCCCTAAGTTCGCTCCAAATATAACCCCAACTGCTTGTGGTAAGGTCATTAATCCCGCCCTAACTAAACCTACCACCAAAGCACTAGTTGCTGATGAAGATTGAATTAATGCGGTGAGTAAAACACCAACAAATATACCCTTTAAAGGTGTGTTTGTTGTTTTTTCTAAAAATAGTCTTAGTTTATTTCCTGCCAGTTTCTTTAATGAGTCACTCATTAAGCTCATTCCGTATAGGAAAATACCAAGACCTCCTATCACTGCAAATGAGATTTCTACCCAGTCTATAGACAAAAATAAAATCGACATAATTTCCCCTTTTTGTTTAGAAAATTTCAATCGATTTTATTATAACAAATGTGCTTAAAAACACAAGAAAAAAATTTATTTATCTAAGTTTTCTTTATATTCCTTAACCAATATATCCGCATCAGCCAATAACTCATCGGCCTTATCCCAAGTACCTAAATTAGCACCACAGGCTAAAGCATGGCCACCACCATCATATTGATTGGCTAATTTATCAATAGCTGGCCCTTTGGAACGCATTCTTGCTCGTACAAAGTCTTCTTCATATTCAGCAAATAACATCCATACAGGACAATCTTCTAATTGTGACAATTCATTAACTAATGACGTTGCTTCTTCTAAAGATACATCAAATTCTTCAACAAGTTCATTGGTCATTTTAATATAAGCTACACCATTTTCTGTTTTTTTAAAGTTTAATAAGACATAACCTTGTAATTTTAATAAATTTTCAGATTTAACTGATAGTTTGTTTAATACTTCAACAAAATCTAAACCATAATCCAATAAATAAGCCACAGACCTAAAGGTATCAGAATTGACAGATCTAAACCTAAATCTACCTGTATCTGTCACAATTCCTGTGTATAAGGCAATAGCAGCTTCCATATTAAATTTAAGTTCATCTTTATATCTTAAGAAAAACTCTAAAATAATTTGAGCACTTGCTGGTCTTGTTGTATCAACATACATTAAATCACCATAATCATTTACAGGTATATGATGATCAATTTTTATCACAAAATCACTTAACTTAAATCTTCCATCAGATACCCTATCTTCAGATGCTGTGTCCACAACAATCGATAAAGCACCCTTAAACATCTCATCTTCTAATTTATCTGGAGTTCCTACATATGATACATATTCAGCTTCCTCACCAACTAAATATACTTCTTTTTCAGGATAAGTTTCTTTAATAATGTTTTTTAAACCAAATCCTGCACCATAACAATCACCATCAGGTCTTTTATGAATATGGATAATAATCTTCTTATACTCTTTAATTTTTTCTAAAATTTGATCTTGAATCATTTTTCTTCCTCCTCTAATAATTTGTCTAAATCTTTTAATATTAAATCTGTTTGGTCCCAAGTATCAACTGAACATCCACACGCAAGTAAATGTCCTCCACCACCATATTTTTTTGCGACCTTTAAGACTTCATAATCTCTTGAACGTAATTCACATTTTATATGATCTTCTTCCGGGTCATATGTAAAATTAACCCAAATAGGTATTTCTTTAATTCCAGCCATCTGTCCTATCAAACCGCGACTTACATAATGGGCATTTAGATTATACTTATCTAAAAACTCTTTTGTATTTTTCCGATAGGCCACATGCTTCTTAGTTAACTCAACTGATTCAAAAAATACGGATTTTATTTTCTTATCTTCAAAACTTTCTAGATATACTAAATCATGTATTTCTTGTATGTTAATTCCAGACTCTAGTAGTTTCGAAGCTATTAAGAACGTTTTAGAAGTTGTTGAATTAAATCTAAACCTTCCTGTATCGCCTAATATGCCCATATACAAAGCTTTAGCACTATCTAAGTTAATATCTATATTTTGATTTAAAAGCATTTCAGCAACCATTTCAGCGGTTGAAGAAGCATTAGTATCTCTTATATATAAATCATGGTCAATATCAGGATCATTTCTATGATGATCCACCAAAACTAAGGTATCATAATTTAAATAATCAACTTGATCTAACATTTGTTTAGCGACAGTATCCAAGATGATTACCAAGGATTTATTTCTTAATTCTATAGGTATCACATGAAAATCTCCAAAATAATTTAGAGAATTAGAATCTCCAACAATATAAAAGTTTTTATGTGGATATTGTGCTTTTAAAGCATAATATAAACCAAACTGTGAACCATAAGCATCTAAGTCAGGATTCTTATGTCTTGCGATGACAATTGACTCATATTGTTCTATATATTCAAACAATTTTTCAACCATATTCTTCTCCTATCTTTTAGTAGAATAGTATACCATAAATATAGCATATTTTCTATTAATTGGACTATTATTTCTATGTATTTTTTTTCTATATATGATATAATACAATGATAAATTAATAATAAGGAGAAAAACATGAAAAAGAAAATTTTATCAATCATAATGATGGTTTTATCATTGTTTGTATTTATAGGTTGTAACACCGTCATCAATGATACAAATACCACTGTTGAACAAACAAGTATAGATCCAACAACCGAACTTCCAGTAACTGAATCCCCAACAGAAGAACCTACAGAAATGCCGACAACTGAAAAGTTTACTGAAGAACCCACAGTTGCTCCAACCGAAGCTCCAACGACTGAAGAAATAACTGAAGTTCCAACGACTGAGGAACCTACTACTGAAGAGCCTTCTACTGAGGAACCTACAGCTGTTCCAACTGAGGAACCTACTGAACAACCAACAACTGAAGAAATTACAAGTCAAGAACCCGCAGTCTTAGAATCAATAGTAATTATTGAACAAGATAGATTTTATGAAATCGATGAAACATTCAATTACGATGCTTTAACTGTCAAAGCAATTTATGATGATGGTTCAGAAGTCATCGTTGATAACAACGATTTATCTATTAGAGGTTTTTCTACTTCTGTCACAGGAGAAAGAAATGCTTATATCATTTATAATCGTCTTCCTGTTGAATATAACTATATTGTTTTAGAAGATTATGCTTTTGAAATAGATAACGAATATTATGAAGATGCCATCAACTTAAGAGGAAATACTCTAAAGATTACCTTGAATACCATCATTAGAGAAAATTTCATTCCTTTATTATATGGCGATGCTCCTAGTATACTAGAAGAATCAGATGCTGATCCAAACAACTTTAACCATGTTTTATTACTTTATCCTGGTGAATATGGAGCATCTGTACCTAATGGATACCAATCTTCTATTGGTGGATATTATTGGAATAGAGAACATGTTTGGCCTCAATCAAGACTAGGAATGAATGTAAGCTATGATAATGATTTCCCAAGTATAGCAACAGATGTCCATAATTTAAAACCAGCTGATGGAGAAGAAAATGCTTTTAGAAGCAATCATTATTTTGATAACATAACCACAGATAATACATACGAACCTAATGATAATGTCAAAGGTGATATAGCAAGAATATTATTCTATATGGCGACTATGTACTTAGAATTATCATTTAATGACCTTCCTAATTCTCAATCTAATGAAAAAACAATGGGAATGATTTCTGTTTTACTTGAATGGAATCAATTAGATCCTGTTGATGAATTTGAAATGAATAGAAATGAAGTTATATTCTCTTACCAAGGAAATAGAAACCCATTTATAGATTACCCAGAATTTGCAGAATTAATTTGGGGAGATTTAGCTGAATAATATATATTAGGTAGTTACCTATATAAGGTAGCTACTTTTTTTATATATAATATTTGACAAAATATTAAAAAAGCCACTACATTAAGTAGCGGCTTTTATTAATTTTTCTCAAGTTATCTTGGAAAAAAATATTTAGTAATAATTATTCAGCTGTATATGTAGTCCAAGTAAGATTATCTATAGCCATTTGAGAACCAGCAGCTAATATTTGGATTGTAAATTCTCCAGAAATATTAATGTCAGTTACAACAAATGTTTCATAAACTGAACCATCTCCATCATCGTCAAATGATACTGAAGTTGCAATTAATGTACCATTAATCCACAATTCAACTTGTGCAGCACCACTATAGGCATCATAGAAGTCCAAAGAAAAACTTGAAATTCCACCTTGAATTGTTGCAGATAAAGAAGATCCATCTCCATTTTTATCTAACATAATAGCTTTTCCATCTAAAGTAAAATCACCTCTAGATTCTGTATAACTCCAAGTAATACTATTATCTCCAACAAATGATCCAGCAGCATATGATGTTCCAGTAAGATCTAAATTAGTAAATGTTTCTGTATAAGTTGTTTCTCCAGAAAGATCTACTTCAGCTTTAACAGTAAGCGCTACATTTACAACGATAGGAGTTTCAGTACCTAAAGATACTTCAACAGTCATTGTACCAGTTGCATCTGCTTGTCCAATAGCAGGTTGAGTCACTAAGATAGTTCCAGGAGTTGTAGTGTAATCTAAGAATGTAGCAGCGTCTCCAGTAATATCTGTGATTGTATAAGTTGAACCAAATTCAGCTGTAGGAATAATGAGATCTTCACTTAATTCTAATGTGTCAGGAACTTCATTAGCATCAAATTGAATATATTCAGCATCTGTGAAATGAGCAGCTAAAACGTCAGCTTGAACTAAACCATCTCTATAGTTATAAACTATAAATTCAATAGTAGGTAAAGCAGCGCCAATTGCATATTGTTCAGCAATTGTTTCTAAGTCATCCCAGTTAGTATAATATCTAACATTTACGATACCTGTTGTTACTCCATCAGCCATAAGATATTCTAATACCATTGTATTTCCATCAATTTCTTTTAATGTGAATCCATCAAAACTATAAAGTGTTCCAGCATCAGCTTCACCGAAAGCGTTAATTTCATCTGCTGTAACACTGGTAACGATTAAATCGTTACCAGTTGAAACAACTTCAACTAAGCTTGCGCCGTATGCTAATTGTCTAGCACCATTATAAGCGCCAACTGTACCTAAATAAGTTACTTCATCCCCGATATTAATACCAGTTTCAAATGGTTTGTATAAGAAGAATCCTACGCCATTTGCATCTTGTAAGAATAATCCATCAAATGAATTACCTGTAACAACACCAGTGATTTTAACTAATGAATCAGCAGCTATATCATAGTTTGTTCCATCAGTCTTTGCAACTAATTCAGTGAAATCAGTTACTTCAAAATATGGTTTTACACCATCAGTTTCGCCTGTATAAGCGAATGTATCTCCACCATTGTAATAGATCATATCTACTGCAACAACTTCACCAACCATAGCTTCTAAAGCATCGATTGATGTAGAAGGAGATCTGTAATAAACTTCAAATTTATCAGTTTCATTTACATAAATGTAAACATTATTATATGAACCTTCAATAGCTACTGTACCAATAACTGTGTATAGTTGAGCAGCTACTAAAGTAGTTGTGCCATGTTCATACATAATAGCTTCCATTTCAATTGAGTTTTCAGTTGATAATGGAGCAGGTAAAGAAATTAAGTTTGATAATTGGAAAGATCCTTCATAAGAAGCAACTTCACCTAATAATTCAACTTCATCACCAACATTGTATGTTGCATCGTAAGAGAATACGAACAATGCTCCAGTAGCGTCTTCAATAAAGAATCCGTTACCGATAACAGCGTATACTACACCTTGAACAGCAACAACTTCGCCAAGTGTTTGACTACTAAAATCACCTAAGTTAACTTTTGTAATATTCATTAAAGTATAAGTAAATACTGCAGTATCACTAGCTTCACCTAAAGTAATTGTAGCAGTGATTTCTAAAGTTGCATCTTCAGTAGGAATAGTAACAGTTAAATCACCATCAACAAGTGTTGCATTAGTATCTCCAGCAGTAATTGCCCAAGCAATTGTAGAGCCGTTAGTACCAACTAATGGTAATGAGATAACTGTATCTTCGTAAAGGTTACCACCAAAATCTAATCCAGCTTTATCAGCAGCTAATTTTTGGCCATCAGATAAAGTAATTTTTTCAATCATAGCTGATGTAGAAATATACACTAACGGACCATCTGCCCAACCTAATGGAGCAACGATATCAATTGCATCACCTTCAACAAGAGCTTTTAAAGCTGTGTCTAAAGCAGTAGGCAATGTAACACGTGAATCCCATTTAGCTTGAACTGTTGTACCATTAACTAAATGAGTTAATGTTAATACGATGTTTCCATAAGTATCAACTGCAATATCAGTAACAATCATGCTAGTTAATTCAACTACGTAACCTTGGTAAGGTAATAAATTAGCTGATGTTAATTCTAATGCATCTAAGTTAGTAGGATCAGGCATTGTTCCAGCTTCTACGAAATCAACAGTTTCAACATTGATTTGTTCTAAGCCTTTGTATGCACCTCTCGTACCAGTAATCGTAACAACATTACCTAAATTATTTTGTAATAAAGTTTCTAATGATGAACTACCAGTATATAAAGCCATAGCTCCAGTAGCATCTTGAATGAAGTAAGTATTTTGGTATTCACCAGAAATAATGATACCTTCAATTTTAAACTTACCAGAACTTGCATCTAATACGTCTGAAATATCAGTCAATTGTAATTCACCAACTTTAATTTCAAATACTTTAGAATCTGTAACAGAGTTACTTTCAGCATTAACAGTGATTGTAACTGTCACTTGTGATGTTAAAGCTTCAGCATATACGTTACCAGTTGCTGGATCAATGATTGTGTTATCTGAACTTGTATAAGTAAAGTTAACACCTAAAGCAGATGTAGGCATATCAAGTTTTGTATCTTCAACGATGAATTCAGGGTACATTAAAGTATTTAATGCTGCTTCAATTCTATCCGCTTCTGTGTCAAAATGAGCAACTACTTCATCTTTAGTATATACATACCATACATAATGGTTACTATGACCTGAATGATATCCGTTAGGGATTACATGAATAGTCACTTCAAATCCATGGAATGGAATTAATTCTGTATCATTAGCATAGTCATAAATTTCTAATGCAGATCCAACTGGTTTAGAATTTTCGTCATAGTTATTAACGAAATCATAATCAGAAGGCACTATGAATACTGGATCACTATTTCCTGGTGCATAATAAATTCTACCAGTAATTTCATACATTCCAAACAATTTGTAATCTCCTGCTGCAGCTGGTCCATCAGCGATAATTGTATCGATTGTTCCAGCATTAATTTTAGGAGTTGAAATTGCTTCTGTAGAAGGAACTGTCCAAACAACTTTTGTTCCATCAGTTTTATCATCTCCAAGTTGCATGTATCCATAGTATTCAGCCACTGAACCAAGGATATCTACAACGTCATTAATTTCCGCAGGTAAACCAGATGCATGAGCAAATCCAATGTCTTCTCCATCAGTGTAGAAATATCCGTTTGAAGAAATACCGATAACTGTTACACCAGTAATTCTAACGTATGATCCAATATTGGCTCCAGCTAAAGCAGTAGCGATTGAATCAGTATCTACATCAAATGTAGGCATAATACCAACATTGAATACAGCATCTGCTGTAAATTCTTCATCATTAATTGTGATAGATGCAGTCATAGTTACAGTCGTTGCTTGAGTATCATCAGGAATGATAGCACCTTCTGCTGTAATAACTGCTGGATGTGAACTTGACCAAGTAATGTCATATACATTTCCATCTTTATCAGTACCTTTTTCAGGTAAAATTAATGAATCAGCAAATGTCCATACTTCTTTATTAGGGAATGCTGTTGCAACTAAGAAGACTTGATCAGCGTATTCTTGATCAGTATAATCTTCTAATGCACCAATAGTCACAATAAATGTATACATTTCTTCTTGTGAACCATAAGATAAGGTAACATCTAAGAATAATGTTTGGTCTCCAACAGTTTTTGTTGGTCTAGTTACTGTACCATCATTAGCTAAATAATCAGTATCAGAACTTTCCCAAGTTACTGCATAACCCATAACATCTTGTCTAAATGTTACATCACTTGTTACAACATATGTATCGTCTTCAAATTCGTCATAAAGCATAATTAACGTATTAAGAGCTACTTCAATTGTAACTGGTAATGTAGGTTCTTCTGTAGTTGGCTCTTCTGTAGTAGGTTCCTCTGTTGGCTCTTCTGTTGGAGCTTCTGTAGGCTCATCAGTTGGAGCTTCTGTAGGTTCCTCTGTTGGAGCTTCTGTAGGTTCCTCTGTTGGAGCTTGAGTTGGCTCTTCTGTCGGTTCTTCTGTTGGCGCTTCAGTAGGCGCTTCAGTTGTCGTCGGAGCATCTGTAGGCTCAAGCGTTGTTTCATCTCCATTACAGCCGATAAGAACAACTGCAAATAATGCTAAGAAGATAAAACTTAATAACTTTTTGTTAAACTTCATTTTATTCCTCCTTTAAAAGAATATGTAAATTTATGTTTAAATTAATATTTCAAATTAATTTAATACCTATTTTGCTGCTGCAATAGCATCTTCAATAATTTGTTCTTTGGTACCATCTGTACCTAACATAACACGGCCAAAGGCATCTTCAACATCAGCTCTTACTTGTGATGATCCAACAAATGCTTGATCAAAGAATAAGTATTCTGATTGTAAAGCTGCTGCTTGCGCTGCATATGCTTTCATTAACATTTCACCTTTTTCAGGTGTAACGCCATCTTCTTTAAATCCATTAGTAAAGTTAATGTATGATTCTTCTGCATAAACAGTATTTCTAACTGGTGAATATCCAGTTTGTTTAGCAAAGTCTAATTGTACTTCTTTACTAGTTAAATATTTTAAGAATAACCATGATGCTAATTTTTGTTGATCAGTACCAGCTGATGTGATTGACATATTAGTACCTTGTTGAATTGCTGTTCTATTTTCAGGCATATCAGCGTTATATGGCATTGGAGCAACACCAAATTCGAATGAAAGAATATCATCATCAGTTGTTGTTGTGTTATTAACATCTACTAAGGTTGGTGTATTATATCTAGCTCCACCAGTTGAACCAAATGTCACAACTGTTTGACCAGTTTTAAAAGCATCTGATGCATATTGGATACCCCATCTACCAGGAATAGTAAATACACCAGGTTCTCCTACAACATCTCTATAGTCAAAGAAATAACTTAACATAGCTCTTGTTTGAGGGCTATCAAATAAGATTTCTCCATCTCTATTTGAATCTAAACCTGTATATTGTCCACCCCATTGTCTTGTTAAAGTAATGAAGGCATTTGCAGGTGAATCATAAGAAATAGGAATAAAATTATCTTTGATTGCTATAATTTCAGCAGGAGTTTTATGATGGTTTGGATCTGTTGAACTATTTAAAACATCCATTAATTGGTCAATAATTCCACCATCTTCTACTGCAACTCTAGTCATATCATCAGCAATAGCAAACAAACCTTGCCAAGTGTTAGGAATTTCATCAATAATACCTTCATCTATTAAAGCATCTATCAAGGTTTTATTATAAATCATAACTTCTGTTGATTTATTGAATGGTAATGAATAATATTCACCATCAGTTGTATATTGTGAATTTTCTTGACGATATGATAAAACGATATCTAAGAATGATTCTTCAACAACGTCAGGATTAAAACCAAATGTTGGATGATAGATAAATGGTGTTAGTGGAATAACAGCTTCATAATCGATATATTCCATAACATGGTCAGGGTAACCTTGAATGATATTTGGTAAGGTTCCACCTTTAATAGCGTTTACTGTATTTTCTCTTAACTCATCATAAGTAGCAGCTGATTTTTCAATGACAACTGTAATATTTGGATATAAAGCTTCAAATGATTGGCCATATGAATTTAGTGCTGCTGAAATAGTATCACCATTAGAATGATATAAAGTAATGGTAATTGGTTCAGTCGTTAATTCATCTGGAATTGAATACTCAGTTAATTCTTTAACAGTAATTGTAACCAATCTTTCAATATAGTTTCCATCACTATCTTCTACTCCAACATATACTTCATAAAAACCTTTACGAGTTAATGTATATCTACCATAAACTTCGATATCAGCAGTGATATCTCCATCTTCAGCATCCATAGCTTTAACTCCATCTAAGATATCATAGTCTTGAGAACCTAAGTAATATGATTGGTTAGGGAATAAACCTACGAATGTAGGTGCAGTATCTGTGTTTGGATCTTCACCAGTCGTTGGCTCTTCAGTTGTAACTGCTGTAGGTTCCTCCGTAGGAACTTCAGTAGTAACTTCTCCTGTTGGAACTTCTGTAGGCTCTTCAGTAGGTCCTTCTGTTGGAGCTTCTGTAGGCTCTTCAGTAGGTGCTTGTGTAGGCTCTTCAGTAGGTGCTTGTGTAGGTTCCTCTGTTGGTGCCTCTGTTGGTGTTTCTGTTGTAACTTCACCTGTTGGTTCTTCTGTAACAACTCCATTACCATCACATCCAATTAATGCAATAGCAAATAATGCCAAGAAGAATATACTCAATAATTTCTTTTTCATTATTTTCCTCCTCAAATTCTTTATTTATCTAGCTTTATTCTTATTATACTATATTTAAAATATAATTAAAATATCTAGTTCTCATCATTGTTTTCGACGATAACAATTAACCCACGAATAGATGTTGATTTACCTTCATTATCTTCCACATAAAAGGCAACTTCGGTAATATCACCAACATTCTTTCTTCTCATTCTACTTAAACCTGAGTTATAAACATAATTACCATCTTCATCAGTCATAAATTGACCATAATATTGCTCATCTTCTTCATTTACAACACCATCAAAATTAGCATCATCACCATCAATCCAAATTTCGTAAAACGAAGTTAAAATAACAGTGTCAGATAAGTCTAAATAATTTCTATCTAATCCAACTTCAACATAATCTTGAAGATAATCTACAGCCATCATATCTGTTTCTTCTAGTAAGTAAGTAACCACATCTTCAGGAATTAAATCTTCACCTTCAGGATGAGCATATAAAATATAGTATTCATCGTAATACTCAAGCGGGTTAAATTCCTTAACTTCATATTCAGGGTTGGCTTCTAACTTGTTAGCCTCTACAGTTTCAAAAGCCGCTTTATCTTTTTCATATGTATCTGTATTTAAAGATCTTAGGTTAATCATTTCTTCCTCACCATCGATCATCACTATACGTTTAAATCCTGGCGCTGTATTGATGACTGCTGGACAAGCCATCATTGTAAAAGCCAAAACTAAGGATAATGTTAATAATATTACTTTTTTCATAATCTACCTCCTTACCCTTTCGTACCGCTTCGTCCAATACCATTCATAATATATTTTCTAAAAGCAAAGAAAACAATTAATAAAGGCACTGTAACTAATGTACTGGCAGCAATTTGAAGGTTATACATAACACGTCCAGTTCCTTCTTGAACGAAACTAGCGTCTCTTAAGGCATTTGATATTAACCAATAATCTTTACCAGTGATCGGATCTAAACCTGTAATAATTCTTGGCCAAATATATGCGTTCCAAGATGAAAATACATTAAGAATTGTAATTGTGAAAATAGTAGGACTTGCGATTGGAACCATAACTCTTGTTAAGTATTTAAAATCACTACATCCATCAACTCTAGCTGCCTTATATAAAGACTCAGGAATTTGCTTAAAGTTTTGTCTCAAGAAGAAGATGAATGAAATACTAGTAATAAACGGAATAATCATAGCTAAGAAATATTGGTCATTTCCTGAACCAATCCAACCTAATCCATTTTTACTTACTGTAATAAAGTTTGTAATAACAAATAATTCACCAGGAATCATCATGGTCATAATCAAGATTGAAAATAATAATTCTCTACCTTTAAATTCAATTCTCGCAAATGCATATGCCGATAAAATAGTTGTGATAATGGTCCCCATTGTAGAGAACACAGCAACAATCACAGTATTTTTAATATATAAACCAAAGTTTAAAGCTTCTAATACGACTTTAAAGTTTACCCAATTCATTTGACTTAAAGAAATATAGAAGTCTGGATTTAGCTTAGTAGCTCCTGTAAATGATTTTAAAGAAGTCAAAATCATCCAATAGAATGGAATGACAATAATTAATGCCATGAATATCAAGAACAAATAAGTAAATAATAGTCTAAATACATAAGCAATATTTTGTCTTCTAATATTTTTCTTAAGTGTAAGCGTTGCTTCATCGTAATCAGAATCTTCAAGTTTTTCTTTCTTTTTTGTTAATTCTTTAAATTTAGCTTTTACAGCTGGAATAATACTTTTAAAGAAATCTAATGGTTTATAACCTTTAACAAAATCAATAAGAACAAACATATTCCAAATTCTTAATACAGCACCAACAATATTTAATGATAATAAATTAATAATTGCTTGTGTAAATTTAGAAGCAGCAACATATGAATCAACTTCATAAATGGTACGAGTTCTTAATTTTTTAATATTAACAACAAACATTGGTACTGAAACAATCATGAAAATAACTAGTAAAGACATTAACAAATTCATTGTATCGTTTGAAACTATGTTTCCGAACAAACTATAAGAATAGGTAACTGTCTCAACTTTTTCAAGACTAACTTCTCCAGTTACTGGATCAAGGGGTAATTGAAGCATACCAAATATCATTAAGAACAATGATATATAAGCAATAATCGATATGAAGTCAAATATAAAAGTGAATTTTTCTATTTTATTAGATTTTTTAAATAATTCTCTATTCATTTTATATCCCCCTTCCTAGTAATGTACACGTTTCTTGCTGACTTGCATTTGAACCAAAGTAAGGATCAAAATGATTGTGAACAAGATTAATGAACCGGCAGCAGCAACACCTAAGTTACCGTTAGCGCCGATATATTGATAGATATACATAACGATAGATTGCATCGTATAGTTAACCCCTGCAGGTTTACCATTTACACCGAACAATGCTACGATTTGATTATAAATTTTAAATGCACCAATCACTGATGTTACTAAAATATAAAATATCATCGGTGAAATTAGAGGGACAGTAATTCTAGAAAAGATTCTTCTTCTAGGTGTCGCATCTATGGCGGCGGCTTGATAATATTGCTTATCAATACCTTGGATACTGGTTAAAAATACCATGATTTTAAATGCTAAAGATCCCCAAATAGAATAGAAAATCAATACGAACATTGATCTCCAATACTCAGCTCCAGATTCAACCCAAGAAAACTTCCCTAAACCAAACAAATCATTGACCAATCCACCATCAGTTTTAAACATATAAGCGATAACCAAACCAATAGCAATGGTGTTGGTTACATAAGGTAAGAAATAAATTGTTTGGAAGAAACTCTTTAATGGTTTAATAGAATTTAAGGCTACTGAAATAAATAAGGCAATAAAGATAGATAAGGGAACTGATATAAAAACAATAATAATCGTATTTAATATCGCTGTACCTTCTGTATGCCCAGCAGCTACCATGAAACTCTCATCATTAATAACTCTAATAAAGTTACCAAAGATTGTATAACCTGAAACAGTATTATTAACCATGTCATAATTTTCGTAAGTTAATAATCTAAAGGCATTAATAATCGGCCAAAAAGTAAAAACCGCTAAAACAATTAATGCAGGAGATAAATAAAGTAAAGCTCTAGCCCATCCAGGAAATTTAGTTGCAAGATTCATATCTCTTTTATCTAAATAAGCTCCAACTTTTCTTTTTTGAACATTAAAAAACCTTCTTGTATCCCAGAAAAATGTCTTAATAACTGTAAATATTTTTCCAAAGAAGCTTTTTATATTATTCACTACATTAGTCATGATCAATTACCTTTCCAGTATCTTTATCAAAGATATAAATTCTGTTTCTTCTTAATGTTAGTTCAACAGTATTATCGTTATCTTCCACTGAATCTGAATCAACCAAAGCTCTAATGTTTTGTCCATTTAATTCAAAGTGAATCATTGTATCTCTACCTACATGGAAGATTTCTTTGATATCAACTTTAACTTTTTCTTCAGAATTTTTTTCCGCGACTCTAAAGTGTTCTGGTCTCATACCAATCATATATGAACCATCTTTAACATTAAATTTCATGAATTTTTGGTCATTAATCATTAAATAACCATTTTTAATGTCTGCTTCTAAAGTATTAATTGGAGGATTACCTAGGAATTTAGCAACAAATAAGTTAGCTGGCTCGTTATACATGATTTGTGGCGCAGCGTATTGTTGTTCAACACCAAAGTTTAAAACAACCATTTTATCTGAAATACTCATAGCTTCTTCTTGGTCATGAGTTACGAAAACAGTTGTAATACCAGTTTCTCTTTGAATTCTTTTAATCTCTTCACGCATTTGCAATCTTAAACGAGCATCTAAATTCGATAAAGGCTCATCCAATAGTAATACTCTTGGTTTTTTTACTAACGCTCTAGCAATTGCAACACGTTGTTGCTGTCCACCTGATAACTGAGCAGGTTTTCTGTCCAACATTGTTCCAATACCAACCAAATTAGCCATTTCTTTAACTCTAGCAATCGCTTCATCTCTTGGCACATCCATGTTTTCTAATGGAAACATGATGTTTTTATATACGGTCATATGTGGATATAACGCATAATTTTGGAACACCAATCCAATACCTCTTTTTTCTGGAGCTAATTTTGTAACATCATCATCTCCAAAAAAGATCTTTCCACTCGTAGGCTTTAACAAGCCGGCAATCATGAAAAGTGTAGTTGATTTCCCACAACCAGACGGCCCTAATAAACCAACAAGAGTACCTGATTCTATCGTAATCGATAAATCATCAACAGCTCTTGTATCAGTACCAGTCTTATTTGTGAAAATCTTAGTTAAATTCTCTAATCTTAATTCCATTTATTATGTCCCCCTAAACAAATAGTTTATATTAATTATTTTTGGATCTTAGAGATGATCCATTTATATAAATGTTGAGTCGTCATTAACCTAGAAAAGCTTTTGGCTTTTCTTTTCTTTTTTTAAAGAAAATTAAGTACGTCGCAACGATTAATACCACAAAATATGCCCCAAAAACAATGCCGAATATGTATAAATATTCATCAACTATCTTCGAGTTATTGGTAATGTCTTTATCTTGACTATAAACGCCTATTCCATTTAACTCATCTTCAGGCAAATTCTCATACTCTTCATAATATCCTTCTATATTACCTTTAATCATAAAACTTTCATCTGATAAATTAAAAGCGCTTTCAAATAAAGTGGTTTGATTTTGGTCGATCAACAATAAAGAATCATAATTTTTAGAAAAATCAATAAGATCTTTATTAATAATATACTCAATATATTGAGTATCTAAATCGATAGAAACTAAAATATCCAACTCTTTATATGGTGCCACTTGAATGTCAATTTGATCTTTAGTAAGACCGTTAGATATTCTTATTTTATCAATATCTTTTAAAGCATTAGGATCTTCGTGATAAATCAAGAAAAGCATAAATTCATTAACGGTTAAAATATCTTCTTTGATTTCAGTTCTAACTATTTCAAAGGCTCTTATTTGATAGCCGTTTTCATTAATTTCGATAAGCGGCTCTTCTTTATGATAATCTGGCAAAGATGCATAGAAATAATAAAAATCAGGTAAATCAGAATTTTCATCTGTCAATGAGTTGCCAAAAACATCTTCTACATATTTTTGAAAAACCCATTGAACTGATAGTTGAAAAGCAACCAGAAATATCCCTACCGCAAACATTGCATATAAGAATCTTCCGAATACTTTCATTCCCAGAACCCTAAATTATTATCTTTAGCAAATTTTTCTGCTTCATCAAACCATCTATACATATATCTATTGTTAACAATTAATCTAGAAGTTGTATTATATTCATCTCTACTAAATCCGTTTTTAACCAATTGATAATTCACTAAAACCATACCGGTTAAATATTCAGTATATACTAATTCTCCACTACTATTTAAGATATCTATAGATAATATATCAGTTCCTAAATCAACCCAAACTAAACCTAGATGTCTTGAATAATTATCTTGTGTTCCTAAGTCAGGATCGCTTTGTAAATAGATTTTTTTATTATTGTTTGCTGCATATTGCAAAATTGTTGTTGTATAGGCTTTCGCCTCTAAAGACCAAGGTTCAGGATCTCCATAAATATTATTGCCATACTCGTCTTGACCAATAACAGGTCTAGTTTCAGTAGTATCATTTCCTAAAAACCTTACTCTTTGATCTCCATCAAAACCTGGAGAAAAAGCAACAGTATCTCCGTCACTAATATGACCTAAAGTCACTGAAACTAATCCAGACTCTTCAGCGTAAAAACCATACCCTAACATTTCTGAAATAGTGAACTGATCCATCGTTAACTGTAACTCATTAGAAATAGGGTGTTCACCAAGGATTTCAAAATATCCTGGAACAAAACTTTGCCAATCAAAAATATTAAATATTCGACTTCCTGATTCGATAGTACTTCTTCTAACGAAAATTTCATTGTCCATTAAAGATGTTCTATCACCAACTTGATAAATGGTATCAATATAGGTGTTATTTTGGTTGACTCTTAATTGAATGGTATCATTTCCATCAAAAATCAAATCATCTGATCTTAAATCAGCATATCTTTGTAAAGAAGCGGTTGAACTTTTCGCAACTATTAAATAAGTTTCGTTGGCAAGTAATTGCCCATCTAGGTCTACCCTATGGGTGACTTCATATGAACCGTATTCAAAAATAGCGATATGATAATTTGATAAGTCAATAGTAGTATCAGTAGCATTATAAATTTCTAAACCAGTATCAGTGTCACTATCAATATATTTAGAAATCATTAATGAAGTTTCATCATCAGTAAAACTGTTCTTATATAAAACAACTTCGATAGTAGATACTTCGTCATAATAATCTCCAGCTTGATGATCAACATAATAAGCAAAAGTATCTTCAGGATAATCATCATCCAAAACATATGAGAAAGTATAATTAATCATTAAAGCAGATAATTCACTAGAAATTTGTCTTTTAATTTTCCCATCTAAGTCAGGTAATTGAGCAGAATTATAACCAACATAAATTATAAACTCTTCATCTGGCGAAACAATATCTCCTATTTGATGATCCTTATAACCAGCAAAAGTTTGGTCTTCCACGCTATTGTCAGTAATAATTTCAATATCATAATTTGTGATTCCTCTTCTCATTAAGTATCTATCAATATCGATATCCTTTAAGCCAGTTAAATCTGGTAAATATATAGTTTGGGTTGATAAAACAACTTCAATTGTTTCATTAACAAAAACACTTTGTCCTTCTTCAAAAGATGAACCATATCTAATAAAAGTACCTTCTTCTTCATCTAAATCACTTTCATAAATAAAGTTATAAGATAAAGATAAGGCATTAAACGAATCAATGATTTCATTTTCACTTAAACCATTTAAATCGGGCAAAACAACAGAAGCAATTGTTGTCGGTTCTTCTGTTGTAGGTTCTTCAGTTGTGATTTCCACTGTCGTTGGTTCTTCTGTGGTTGGTTCTTGAGTTGGAGCTTCTGTAGGTTCTTCAGTCGTTAAATCTGATGTTATTTCTTCAGTTGTCTGCTCCAAAGTCGTAGATTCAGTAGGTTCTAAAGTACTTGAATCTCCAGTACATGAGATGAAAACAAATAATCCCATGACAAAAACAAGAGATAAAATAAATTTATTCTTCATTGTAAAACTCTCCTTCATGGCAAAAAATCTTGAAAATTATATAAAAATCTTCAAGATATTATCCAATATGTTTGTGTATTCCTTGATGAGATAAAATGCACCAGCTAGCACTGCTAGTATTATGAATGTTTTAATGAATTTTTTAATCATTACAAACAAGCCTACTAAAGTTAAAATAGCAACAGCGAATAAAACCAGACTGGCAGCCCATGGCTCAATGTTTTCTAGATAGAAAACAATACTATCAATAAGCTTCCTTAAACTGTCATTAACAGTATCCATAACCGCTAAAGTTTTCATCAAACTAATTCGATGCATTGTGTGCCTCCCATAATTCATTTATAAGGTATCAATATATAATAACACATTGTTTATATTTTTTTAAGTAAAAATTTATGAAAAAACTTATATTTTTTTTCTATTTTCGATAGCTTTCGATAAAGTGAGTTGATCTGCATATTCTAAATTCAATCCGACAGGTACACCATAACCTATTCTCGATATAATCAAATCAGTATTTTCTAATACTCTTTTTATATATAAAGCTGTTGTTTCGCCTTCTTGAGTCGATGAAGTAGCGATGATAATTTCCTTAACTTTATCTTTACTAACCCTATCCCATAAATCTTTTAAAAACAAGTCATCAGGTCCTATACCATCAGCTGGAGACAAAACTCCGTTTAACACATGATACAAACCTTTATATTGTGATGTTTCTTCTATAGAAAAAACATCCTTAGCATTTTCAACAACCAAAATGATTGAAGAATCTCTATGTTCATCTTTACATATATGACAGACATCATCATCCGTCAAATTATGGCATACTTGACAATGCTTGATATTGTCTTTTAAATCTATAAAAGCTTGAACCATGGTTTTAACTTCTTCTTTGTCTAGTTTATTGATGGTATGAAAAACAAATCTTTCTGCTGTTTTTCTGCCAACACCAGGATACTTCATAAACTCTGTAATTAAATTTTCAATTGATTTTGGAAAGTTCATCTAGAATAACCCAGGGATAGACATGCCTTGAGTGACAGACTCAATAGCAGATTGTAACTCAGCATCTGCCTTTTTAATCGCATCATTCATGGCGGCTACCACCATATCTCCTATCAAATCAAAATCTTCTACATCAACCTTATTTTTATCAATATCAACAGCTAAGACCTGTTTATTTCCTTTAATTTTTACTTTAACTGCAGAACCACCAGATTGTCCATAGAAAATTGATTGGTATACTTGATCTTGAACATCTTTTAGATCTTCTTTCATTTTATTAAAATTTTGCATCATTTGTGGATTAAACATAAAATTTCCTCCTAAGGCTTAATTTTCACCAAATCTCCAAACGCGCTTTTTGCTTCTGATACAATTTTTGATTCTTGTTCCTGTTCAGTAGTTTCGCTCATTTGGGATACATCTTTTAGACCATCACAATAAATTTGTGATAATTGTATATATTTCACACCTTTACGGTACATTTCTTTAAATTCTTCTGTAATATCATCAAATACATTCGTAGGTAAAGCCATATAATCAATCTCGCGATTAAATTTATTATATAAGACATTTCTCATCAAGTTTTTATTTTGAAGTGTCATTAACTTGTTACAAATAGTTGCACTTGAAAAAGTAATAATAATTTTATTCTTTTTAGAAGCAACGACTTGTCCTGATTCAAACAAAGATGCTATATATCTATCATCCTTATTATCTAATCCTCTTTCAAAACCATACCATTCATCATTTAAGTATTTACGATCAGAAACATCACCATTATTTAAAACCTCTTCCACAAACTTAATATCATATGTATTAGAGATATCTGTACACATATCGTTTTTAATCTCTTCTTTTAAATCAAGTGTTTTTAATGTTTCTTCATCATCGATGTTATCATTGACGGACTCATTGACTTCTATAGAGTCTTCGTCATCCTTAGAATCTCGAAAGTCATCACTGATAATATTGATTTCTTTTTCATCATTAGTTTCTATCTCTTTATTTATAAAAACCTTATCTTCAATAGTTTTTTCTTCTATTTTAGGTTCTTTATATAGAGTTTCTTTAACAAGCGGTTTAAATTTAGTTACTTGATTCAATTCTTTTTCTAAATAGCGCACTCTTTCTTCTAAAGCATCAATTTGATTCGCGTACTCTAAAGAATGTTTTAATTCTTGGTCAGTCATTTTTAAAAAACCTAATTCTAAATATGTTTTAGCTTGTCCAGACCAAGACATTTCATTAAGTGTTTGATTTAATATGTCTAAAATATTAAATAGACGATGATTATCTATATTTAAAGCAAAATTTTTAAACTCTTCATAATCACTATAAATAGAATAATTATTAATATGATTTAAATTCTTATAAACCAAAAGGTTTTTAAAAAAATCAATCAAGTCTAAAGTGATTTGTTTGATTTCCTTACCCTCGCTCAATAAATCACTTAATAATTGTATGGCTTTTGACGGTTCAAATTTAATGATCGAACTCACCATTTCAACCAATTTGTTCATAGATACAGTTCCACAAATTTCATTGACATGGTCTAGATTAATTGTTGAAGGAGAATATGCATAAACTTGATCTAACAAACTTATAGCATCTCTCAAGCCGCCGTCTGCATATGAAGCAATTTGTTTAACAGCTTCTTCAGAAATTTGGATTTTTTCTTGTTCAGCGATTTCAAATAATTTATCAATGATATCAGCATTTGAAATTGATTTAAAATCAAAGCGCTGGCACCGGGAATGAATAGTTGCGGGTATTTTTTGTGGCTCGGTCGTACACAAGATAAAAATAACATGTTGTGGTGGTTCTTCCAAAGTTTTCAACAAAGCGTTAAAAGCTCCTGTTGATAACATATGAACTTCATCAATGATATAAACCTTATATTTAACATAGCCAGGTAAATATTTAACCTTATCTCTTAACTCTCTAATTTCATCTACACCATTATTACTAGCAGCATCAATTTCAATCACATCTGAAATAGTGTTATTTGAAATCCCTAAACAGTTTTCACAAACGTTACACGGGTTATCCGTTGGCGCTTCAACACAATTGATTGCTTTAGCAAAAATTTTTGCGATTGATGTTTTTCCGGTCCCTCTAGGTCCGCTGAATAAATAAGCATGGGCAACACGATCATTCTTTAAAGCATTTTTTAAAGTTTGAGTAATATGTTTTTGTCCAGCAACCTCATCAAAACTTGCTGGTCTGTAAATCCTATACAATGCTTTATAACTCATCTTTGCCTCCTCTATAAACTTAAAAATATATCGTACTTATTATACCTTATTTTCCTTGTTTTTTCCATTCAAATCCCTGTTTTCTTTGAGATAGTCAACCACAAATTGCATGGCTTTATATTCGATGGTATCTTTTTTAAATTTTTTCTCTAACTTTTCTATAGTAAAGACTTCATCCTCACCATCCATGTATATTTTATAAGCGATTTTTAAAGATGCTTGAAATTTTTGGTTAATTTGTAATCTTCGATAATCTTCAATTAAAAAAGCATTTGCATCTCTCATTTTTTGACCGATAGTATCTAGAAATTTACTTTCATAATCAACTTTTTGTTTTCGATTAAAAATCTTATCTAGAATCCAATCACTAGACCAATAAATAAGAATAAAAAACAAAGGAATAAACCATGTCGAATATAAGTCGCTTAAAGGCGTATCATCTCTGATCATCTTAAAAATACTGTAAGCTATTATTAAGACCGATGATAGAATAAATAATGTTAAATAAAATTTAAATGGTTTTCTGAATTTTTTCATATGTTCACCTCGTTTTTATGCTATGTATATTATACAACAAATTCATAAAATATGTTACAATAATGAAGAGATATCTGAAAGGAGGATATAAGCTTTTGCTTATAACTAAATATGATTTTTGATACCATTGCAGCAAAAACCACAGCTGATGGCTCAAGCGCCATCAATGTTATAAGAGTATCTGGTAGTGATAGTTTTAATATAGTAAATTCAGTTTTTAAAGGACCTAATCTGTTAAAACAAAAGTCGCATACCGTACACTATGGCCATATTCAAGATAAAAACAATATCATTGATGAAGTGATGGTTAGCATCTATAAATCACCTAAGACTTTTACAAGAGAGGATGTTGTTGAAATCTCTTGTCATGGCGGTAATTTCATCGCTGATGAAATTCTTAAGTTGTTAATCGCTCATGGCGCAAGAATGGCTCAAAATGGTGAATTCACTAAAAGAGCTTACTTAAATGGCCGTCTTGATTTAACCGAAGCAGAAAGCATCATGGACTTAGTCAACGCTAAATCTCATAAGCAACTCCAGTTAGCCAATAACCAACTCAAAGGTGATGTAAAGAGACTTGTAGATGAATTGCAAGAAAGAATATTAAATATTATCGCAAATATAGAAGTCAATATTGATTACCCCGAATATGATGATGTGTTAGAGATGACTAATGAGATACTAATCCCTAATATAGACATATTATTAAATGAAATCGAACAGATTATCAAAGAATCGGAAACTGGAAAATTGATTCGAGACGGGATTAAAACTGTTATCGTCGGCAAACCAAATGTTGGTAAATCAACCTTATTAAATACTCTATTAAAAGAGGATAGAGCTATTGTCACTGATATATCAGGAACCACGAGAGATTTAATTGAAGCAGATTTAAATTTAGATGGGGTTATTTTAAAACTCATTGATACAGCCGGAATTAGAATCACTAAAGATGTTATAGAAAACATTGGCATCCACAAAACAAAAAAAGCTATTGAATCCGCTGACTTAATTCTTTTAGTTTTAAATCAATCAGAAGAATTAAAAGATTTAGACAAAGAACTTTTAGAACTTACTAAAAATAAGGAACGTATTATTCTTGGAAATAAAATGGACTTGGGCAAAAAGATTAATTTAGACAATGAATCTATCATTAATATATCCGCCAAAAACAAAGAAGGTATTGAAGAGTTATCTAAAGCTGTAAAAAAACTATTCATTGATGAAAAGATATTAAACAGTGACAGAGCCTTGTTGTCAAACATAAGACACATAGGAAAATTTAAAGAAGTAAAACAAGCTTTGCTTGACGCAAAAAAAGCTTCTATCAATCAAATACCCATTGATTTTGTTGAAATAGATCTTAGAAAAGCATGGGCGAATTTAGGTGAAATCACCGGCCAATCATCCAACGAAGATTTGCTCGATCATTTATTTTCAAAATTTTGTTTAGGAAAATAATGTTTCATATGAAACCTTGTAAAATAAAAAAGACATTCAATATTTTTTGAATGTCTTTTGTTTTATTGTTCATCTTCATCATAAAAATCTAAATACGAATACTTCTCTTCATCTTTAATATAACCTAATATAGCATCCATATTTACATTTTCGGCAGATCTGAAAATATTAATATCTATATTTTTATATACTTTTCTTAACTTTGAAATTAATTCTTTCATTTCTTGGCGTTTGGTCTCATTATCTCTTTCTTGAAACAAACAACCTTTATGACTTACTATAAGTTGGTGATAATCCATGAATTTTTTAACATCATGTTCCTTAATTAAGTACATTGGTCGAATTAATTCAAGGCCTTCATAATTTCTAGACTTTACTTTAGGTAACATCGTCTTAAAAGAGCCAGCATAAAAGATATTCATTAAGGTTGTTTCTATAACATCATCAAAGTGATGACCGAGCGCAAGCTTATTACATCCCAACTCTTTAGCTTTTGAATATAAAAATCCTCTTCTCATTCTAGCACATAAAAAACATGGCGCCTGAGGATTCATTTGGTTAGCTATTTCATAAACTTTAGAATCAATGGTGATTTGTTCAATACCAATACGATCTAGTAAAGAAAAATGATTTTTTAAAAATTCATCTTTAAAACCTGAATTCATCATAAGGTATACTATCTCAACATCATTTCTGTAATGACGTTTATATTCTTCGAAAAGCATGGCTAAAAGCAAAGAATCTTTTCCCCCGCTCATTGCCACACAAATCTTGTCTCCGGCTTGTATTAACCGGTATTCATCAATAGCTTTAATAAATTTCGCCAATAACTTGCTTTTAAATTTTTTATTTAAAGATTTTGATATATCAACATTAAATGTTTTCATAGGATCACCTTTTAATATACTACTAGATATAGATAACAAATACAAATATAATTAAAAATAATTAAAAATAATTTCAGTATGATATTGAATAATTTAAAATAATATGATAAAATTATTAATAGAAATAGAATGTATTATAATGGAGGTGAAGCATGAAAAACTTCAAATGGGTTTCAAGAAAGAAAACGGATGAGGTCGCAACTATATACGAATCTAACATTACCTTAAATAAATCTGCCACTTCATATTTAGAAAAAGCTTTTGTTGTCTTACTAGGTATAGACAAAGAAAAACATTTAATTGCAATTAAGCCTATTAAAAGAGGCGATATTGAGTTAGAATATATACCTAAGGATCAAAGACACAACATCACCATCAAATCAAGTTATTCAAGAATCAGTAACAAACACTTTATTCAAGATATTTCAAAATTAAAAGAATTAAATTTTGAAGAAAATAACTACTATAAATTTCCTGCATACTGGAGTGAGTCAGAACAATCGCTCATCATAGAATTAAATAAAGGAGAAATGTGATATGGTACTTAATATTTTTACAGAAAATTATATGATTTTCATTTGGTTCGCAATTATCATTGTTGCTTTTTTCATTGAAATTGAAACCATGGATTTATCAAGTATTTGGTTTGCGGCTGGCGCATTTATTGCGTTAATTGTTTCTATTTTTACAGAAAGTATTTGGATTCAAGTCATTGTATTTATTGTGACTTCAACATTATTGTTATTAAGTTTGCGACCTATATTTAAAAAATATATGAATCGAAATGAAATAAGAACCAACGCTTCTGCTTTAATAGATCAAGAAGCTATTTGTATAAAACCAATCATCGATAACGAACGTGGTGAAGTAAAAATTCAAGGAAAAAAATGGACCGCTATTTCAAATGAAAATATTTATGAAAATGAACGCGTCATTGTACTAGCTATTAGTGGCGTAAAACTTGTAGTAAAGAGAAAAAAATGAGAGCCGGTTATTTAAGAAGAGCTTTATCAGCTTTAATTGATTTATCATTAGTTATATTAATCGTTTATTTGGCTTTCATTTCATTAGGGAGACCTATTTTACAAAACAGAGTCGAACATTATGATGTTATCAATTCAAATCTACAAGAAGTCATCGATGTTAAAAACGCTAATTTAGAAAGCGCAAATAATGAAGAAATTGAAGAAAGAAATAATCAAATCTCAGTTATCAATCACTTATCTTCTATAGATCAAAGAGTTTATGATGAACTCTTATACGATTATTATAGTAATATGATTTCCTTTTACCTTATAGGTATATCTATCTTGCTAATCATTATTGTTGTAGCTTTAAAAGGTATAACACCTGGTAGAAGATTGATGCATATCGAACTCGTTGGTAACGTCAACACAGCTAACATCATCATTCATGATTTATTACTAAAATATATATTTATTATAGGTTTGATTATGTTTAACTTATTCTATGCATTTATTATTATTCCTATTTATTTCATTTTAGATTTATTCTTAATTATTTTAAGTAAAAACAAAACAACAATTCGAGATAATTTATCAAAAATTACTCTGAATTATAAACCAAAAAAGTCAATTGAAAATCAATTTTAACAGGAGGAGAAAATTATGTTTAACCCAATGTATTTTTTAGAAGTAAACCCAGTACCAATTATTATTGTTGTGATTCTATTACTAATTATTTTAGTTTATATAGGATCAAGGATCAAAATCGTTCCTCAAGCAACTGAGTATGTTGTTGAGAGAATGGGTAGATACCACACGACTTTTACTGCAGGGCTACATTTCTTAGTACCATTTATCGATCGTATTAAAAGAACCTATGATGCAAGAGGTGTTGTTAAAGATTATATTATCTTAAAAGAACAAGTTTTAGATTTCCAACCTCAAGCAGTAATTACCAAGGATAACGTTACCATGCAAATTGATACAGTTGTATTCTTACAAATCACCGATTCTCATGCATATACATATGGTGCTGAAAACCCTGGAATGCTTATCGAATCACTAACAGCAACAACTTTACGTAATATCATTGGTGAATTAGAACTTGACCAAACATTAACTTCAAGAGATCTAATCAACGAAAGAATGCGTATTATCTTAGATGAAGCAACCGACCCATGGGGTATTAAAATTAACCGTGTAGAAGTTAAGAACATTATTCCACCTAAAGAAATTCGTGAAGCAATGGAAAAACAAATGCGTGCTGAACGTGAAAGACGTGAATCAATCTTGATTGCTGAAGGTAAAAAACAAGCTGCTATTTTAACCGCACAAGGTGAAAAAGAAGCTGCTATCTTAGAAGCTGAAGGTAAAAAAGAAGCCGCTATTAGAGAAGCTGAAGGTAAAGCTGAAGCTATCCTTAAAGTCCAAGAAGCAACTGCTAGAGGTATTGAAGTTGTTAAAATGGCTGGCGCAGACAAAGCCGTACTTACTTTAGAAGCATACAAAGCTATGGAAAAAGTATCGCAAGGCCAAGCAACTAAGATTATCATTCCTTCAGAAATGCAAGGTATTGTTGGTTTAGCCAGTGGTTTAGTTGAATCATTAAAAGATGATCCAAAGAAAACAAAATAATATACTATATCAAAAAGGCAAGCTTAATAGCTTGCCTTTTTTTTGTTATTTGTCTAAAAATCGCAATTTTTTGGTGTTCTAGGAAACGGAATAACATCTCTAATATTATCGACTCCAGTCACATACATTATCATACGTTCTAATCCTAAACCATAGCCAGCATGTTTGTTTCCGCCATATTTTCTTAACTCTTTATACCACCATAAATCTTCATCGTGGACATTCATTTCTTCCATACGTTTTTCTAAATACTCTAGTCTCTCTTCTCTTTGAGATCCACCAATCAACTCACCAGCACCAGGGACCAATAAATCCATAGCAGCAACAGTTTGTCCATCGTCATTTAATCTCATATAAAAAGCTTTAATATCTTTTGGCCAGTCAATAACAAAAACAGGTCCATTAAAATATTTTGTAAGGAATTTTTCATGTTCTGTCGCTAAATCTTGGCCAACTTCAGCTTTAAATGTAAATTGATCGTTATTCTCAAGTAAAATATCAGTTGCTTCTTTATGGGTAATTCTTTTAAATGTTGAATTTAAAACATTCTTTAATTTATCAATCAAACCTTTTTCAACGAACTGATTAAAGAACTGTAATTCATCTGGGCATAAGTCAAACAAATCTTTAATGATATACTTAACCATGTCTTCTGCTAATTGCATATCATCATTCAAATCAGAAAAAGCGATTTCAGGTTCTATCATCCAAAACTCAGATGCATGTCTAGATGTATTTGATTTTTCAGCTCTAAAGGTTGGCCCAAAAGTATAAACATTCTTAAAAGCTAAAGCATAGGCTTCTGCTTGTAATTGCCCAGAAACAGATAAATTTGCTTTCTTTCCAAAAAAATCATTTTTATAGCCTTCTTCAGGTTTTTCCTTTCCTAAAGTGGTTACTTGGAACATTTCTCCTGCCCCTTCTGCATCACTGGCAGTGATGATTGGAGCATGTAAATATACAAAGTTTCTTTCTTGAAAAAACTTATGTATAGCAAAAGAAACCACAGACCTTACTCTAAAGACAGCGTTGAAGAGGTTTGTTCTTGGTCTAAAATGTGCATTCTCTCTTAAAAACTCTCTTGAGTGTCTTTTTGGTTGGATAGGATAATCCTCAGAGGATTCACCTTCAAGAATAACTTCTCTTGCTTTTATTTCAAATGCTTGTTTCATTTTTGGTGTTAAAACAACTTGTCCAATCACAGTGATAGCTGATCCAACATTATATTTTGAAACATCTTTAAAGTTATCTAATTTTCCTTCTTCATATACTACTTGAATCGACTTAAAAGACGTACCATCATTTAAGTCAATAAAACCAAATTCTTTTTGGGCTCTATTATTTTTTAGCCAACCTTTGACTATGACTTCTTTATCGGCTAAAGAATCATATATCTCATATAATTTTTTAATATCTATATCCATTCTAATTGTCCTTGTATAATTAAATTAAGATAATTTAACTATACTTCTCCTTTCTCTTTTGTTCATAAAATGTATTTAAATAATTTATTTAATCTCCTATAATGAAGTTACAAACGTTGTGGAGTGTGTCATACGTTCCTTACACTTCGAGTGTGTTTAGGAGGCTACAACCACAACTTATATGATAAATGTGAATTAGCTAGTTACACTTCGAGTGTGTATTTACAAGGTTACATTTATATTTGTTTGTGGTTTCATAACGTTTGAATATTTCAAACAAGGAGGTTTTTATTTTGATTTTCATTGGCATTGATATCGCAATGGATAAACACGATATCATCATCATAAATGATTTGGGTGAAATTATTTATGATCACTTTATTATTCAAAATAATCATTTTGGATTTAAAAAACTTCATACAGTCATTCAATCCTGTACGAAGTCGGTTAACGATATTCGTATAGGAATGGAAGCCACAGGTATTTATCATAATAATCTGCGCGATTATCTAATATCAAAAGGCTACACTGTATATTGTACTAACCCAATGTTAGTTTCTCTCAGTCGTAAGTCGGCGTCCCCTCGCATGACCAAGACTGACAAAATTGACGCTATAGCAGTGTGTAGGCACCTTATGTATAACCTGAATAGGCTCCATCCCTATACACCACCATTATATCATTTAGTTGAGTTAAAACAATTATCTAGAGATTATAATTCTAATAATCAAATCATTACTAAAGCTAAGGGTGAACTTAAAAGATTACTTCAAATGTTCTTCCCTGAGTTTCTTAAACACTTTAAACCCTTCTCTAAATGGACTTTAGATCTACTTTATGATTTTCCCTTACCAAGCGATTATAAAGGTCTTCATATTGAATCTTTAGCTCAAAGAATTCGTAGTCGATCAAATCACGTTGAACAAGCTAAACTCATTAAATATATCGCGAAAAACTCAATAGGAAATCCAAATAACTTAAATGCTTATCTAATTAAATTTTGTGTCTCTAATATCATTCATTTTAATTCTCAAAATGAAATACTAAAGAAACTTATTTCACAACATATGACTCTTTATCCAAAAATATTATCAGTCCCAGGTATCGGTCCTATTAATGGAGCGACTATTCTAGGCGAAACAGGCGATATTAGCAGGTTCACTGACAAACACAAATATACATCTCTTTTCGGTATTGAACCTATTGTTCATGAATCCGGAAAATACAAACGTAAACGTACTCGAATTTCTAAACGTGGTAGTAAATATTTGCGAACTGCCATCTATAGTGCCGCTAGGATCGCTTGTGTTAGTCCTAAAACTAGAGATAATAAGTTTAAACGCAAATACATTCATATGATGACTAAAGGCAATAAACATCACTCAACAATCATTTTCGCTATAGCCAAAAACATGGTTCATTCTATTTACAAAATTCTTAAAACAGATACTTTTTATAACGATCTCTTATAATTAATCACCCATTATTTAACTTAGGGTTCTTTAACCTTTTTTAAGTATGTTCAAATATCATAATTTTAATTATTTATAATTTTTACTTGATTTTTGTATAGCTAGCTCCTAATATTTTCTTTCTTTCATTCTTTTCATGCCTTTCAATAGCATACCTTAAGGTCGTTCTAGGCATATCTTTATAATGAGTTTTTATAAATTGATTTAATAGATCACGATTCTTTTTACCAATTTCTCTTAACATCCATCCATTAGCTTTATGCATTAAATCATGTTTATGAAATAATAGCTTTTCAATGACATTTAGAGCTATATCCAAATGGTGGTTTCTAATCAGTTTTAAACAAGCCACTGATGCTATTCTATTAATCCACATATTATCTGATTTTGCATAGTTAAAAAGAATTTGATAATCTTGAAATTTTTCTACATATCCGCCTACAATATCTGGAGCAGATACATCTACGAGATCCCAGTTATTAACATATATAATATAATGATGATATTTATTGTATATATCTTTTATATTATCATCATTCATTCTTTTGATTAGTATTAACAAAGCTAGCAGTCTATATTCATGATACTTATGACTGATTAATTGATCAAATTCTTGATCATTAATTTGATTATAAAAACCTTTAGCTAGATCTCTTAAAGTTTTCATATCAAAATGAACAAAATAATCTAATTGGCCTTGAATGTATTCTTTTTTATGAAATCTAGTTGAATTTGTTATTTTGTGCCCTTGTATCAATTCACTTAATGTTTCAATAATCATAAATATCACCTCCTAAAATTAAAAAAACATCATCCTTAAGTAAAGGACGATGTTTAACCGTGGTACCACCTTAGTTCTAGAAAACTAGCACTCTCTTCTTTAACGCAGAAATACGAACAGGTCTACTTAATTCTTCTGTCTCTCATGGTGTTTTTCAAGTTTATGACTTATAAGGTTTCACCTAGCCCTTACTCTCTACAAAGTTCTTTAAACTCTACTCTTCCAATCATAGATTTATTTTATTATATCATGCTTTTAAATAGTTTAAAATTTATTTTCTAAAATCTTTTGTAAATAAAGAAGATACACCCTTATCATCAATAATATGAATGATACCTTCACCAATCAATTCCGCAATAGATAATTGAACCAATTTAGGAAAACGTTTATATTCTGGTAGTTCAACTGTATTTGTACAAATGACTTCTTTTAAATCTGAATCATTTAAAATTTGTGGGGCATTTCTAGATAATAAAGGATGCGTGCAACACGCATATACTTCATTAGCTCCAGCATCTTTCAAGGCTTTAGAAGCTGCGACAATTGAACCGCCCGTATCAATCATGTCATCAATGACAATACAGGTTTTATTTTTTACCTTACCAATAATATTCATTACTTCCGCTACATTTGGTTCAGGTCTCATTTTATCAATAATGGCAATAGGTGCTTGTAAAATATCAGCTAGATCTCTAGCTCTTGCGACACCACCATGATCTGGAGATACAACGCAAATATTTTCAAGATTTTTATTTTGTAAATATTCAACTAAAATAGGTAAAGCTCTAAAGTTATCAATAGGAATATCAAAGAAACCTTGAATCTGAGGTGCATGTAAATCCATTGATAAGACTCTAGTAGCTCCAGCTGTCTGTAATAAATCCGCAACCAATTTAGCAGATATAGGTTGTCTCGCTCTTGCTTTTCTATCTTGTCTAGAATATCCATAATATGGCATAACGATATTGACTTCTCTTGCAGATGCGCGTCTAAGTGCATCAATCATTATTAATAACTCCATTAAATGTTCATTCACAGGTGCACTGGTTGATTGAACCACAAACACTTTGTGCCCACGAACAGT
Organism: Hujiaoplasma nucleasis; assembly: GCF_013745115.1. Taxonomy (GTDB): domain Bacteria; phylum Bacillota_I; class Bacilli_A; order Izemoplasmatales; family Hujiaoplasmataceae; genus Hujiaoplasma; species Hujiaoplasma nucleasis. The sequence goes on from NZ_CP051151.1 coordinate 1,266,861, forward strand.
ATCAGGAATATCAATACTAATTTCTCCATCTGCAAATCTTGTTACTAAGCATTCACTTATTGGAATACCGATATGTTCAGCAATACCTTGAGCTAACTCAACGTTTGAACTTAAAGAAAATAATTTAACTTTTGAACCATGAAATAAAGCCATAATCAAATCGCAATTCTATTTTATAAAATTGCTAATCCTTTCTTTATATTTATCCGTAAACATTATACAATACTTTGCCCTAGGATAAAAGAATTAATTACAAAGAAAAACGCTAACTCAAAGTTAGCGTCTTTCATATTATTCAGTTTCTACAATTTCTTCTTCGCCTTCTTCTGTTTCAGGTAGAGCTTGGAAAGTATCTAAGACTTCTTTTTCTATCATACTTCTTGTGTCGGTGTTAATAGGATGTGCAACATCTTTATATTCACCATTAGGCATTCTTCGGCTTGGCATAGCCACAAAAAGACCATTTTTTCCATCAATAATTCTTAATTCATGAATCACAAAACACTCATCAATTGTTATGGCAGCGATTCCCTTTAAGCGATTATTGCCCTTAATTCTTTTTGCTCTTACTTCTGTAATCTTCACTTTACCACCTCTTTGATAAATTATAACATGTTTATTTTTGCTTTTTCAATAGAAAGCAAGAAAATTCATGTAAAATTAGACAATTTTATATAAATTTATTAAATATTTATCCTTATGAAGGTCTATAAAGTCAATGATATCTTGATTTGGCTCTTCAATTAGCTTAAAAAACGATGATCCGGAACCTGTCATCACTAAAGCTTCGTCACCTAAATGTGTAAGTAAATTATCCTTAAATTCTCTTAAATCAATATCCAGTGAAATTGTTGTTTCTTCAAGAGCATTAAATAAATTTTTTTGAATGGTTTTAATGTCATTTTTTTCTATAGCATTTAACAAAATGTTCACATCTTTTTTAACCAATTGGTTTTTATCAAATTCATTGAAAACCGAAGCTGTTAAAACGTGTATTTTAGGATAAATCAATAATATTTGTTTATTTTTCAATTGATTTGGTATTGCTTCGACCACCTCTCCAGTTTTGGTAACTAAAGCAACTTCGTCAATAAGACAATAGGGTATATCTGCGCCAAATATTTCACCGATTTCTTGCATTTCCTTTAATGACAATTCTAATTCACAAAGTTCATTGATTCCATGAATCACTGATGCTGCATCTGTCGAATTGCCTCCGAGGCCCGCACCATAAGGTATTAATTTATCAATTACAATTTGAATACCATGTTGAATATGGTATTTATCTTGCATATATCGAGCACATTGTAAAATCACATTGTCTTGGCTTGATAAAAACATATCATTTGATTTAATAATGATACCTGTTGTTAATTGACATTTTTTTATTGTAATTTCATCATAAAGATCAATTTTTGCATTGACCATTTCTAGATCATGATATCCGTCTTTTCTTTTATCCATAACATTTAAAAAAAGGTTAATCTTAGCATAAGCTTTTTTTCTAATCATTTTTTTCGCTAAAAATAAATTTAGCTCCCTCCTTATGTCTTGATTACCTTTATTTTATCATAATTATTAAGTTTTGTTTAGGTTAGGAAATATTTTAATTGATAATTTCTATACTCAAAACATCTATCGCTGGTATTTTTTCTTCTGTTGTTAAGATTAAAATTTTAAAAATAAAATCTAACTTTTTGATTTTTCCATAACTGCTTTTAATATAACCCCGGTCATAATAATTCACTTCAACTTCTGATTGGTTAATCATCGCTTCTTGAATATTTCTATTTAATTCATCATAATCATCATCACTTAAAATAGGTTTATCTTGTTTTTTTAGTCGATGTTTCATTTCATCTAACATAGAGTAATAACCATTAAGGGCATTAAAAGGTGCCCATTTGATTAAACCTCTATCAACATATTGACTAGGCATTATGACCACCAATCATCTTATTTCTATTTTTAAGTGTTGATGATTCTAATTCACTGGACGCTCTAGTCACAGCGTTTTTTCCAAATTTATCATGAATTAAATCAACTGTAGAAAACAACTGGTGTTCCTTAACAACAGCTTCAATATCCTCAAACAAAGAAACTTGATAGCCTGCTTCATCAATTAAACCTGTTGCTGAAACTCTAACTGATCGAATTGGTGAATTATCGTAAAACTTATCCATTAATTGGACACATGCTCTATAGATGTGAGTTGAAATATTTGTTGCTTGAGGCAATGCCATTTGTCTAGCAAAACCACCACCAACATCCTTACTATAACCCAAGCCAAAATGAATGGTTTTTGCTTGTTTTTTATGAATTCTTAATCTTCTACTTACATCATCAACCATTTCTTGGATGATTTGATAAATTTCTGGTTTATAATAATCCTCAAACAATGTTTGTCCAATACCATAACTTTTACTTTGAGGTTTAAGTTTCATTTTTTCTTGTAACAAACTCATATCAATACCGTGAGAATGATAATAGAGTTCTTCGCCAATAATTCCAAATTTTTTCTTTAATATTTTTACATCATAATTGGCAAGATCGCCAATTTTATAGATACCCATTTCATTTAGGTTTTTCTCCATATTGCGACCTATTCCCCACATTTCAGACAGGGGTTTAATAGGCCATAACTTCTCTGGTAATTCATCATAAGTCCACTTAGCTATAAAGTCTGGACTTTTCTTAGATTCAATATCCAAAGCAAGTTTTGCGATTAACATATTAGGTCCTATACCACAAGTTGAATAAATTAATGTATCTTTATATATTCGATCCATAATCATTTTAGCAATCTCATAATCTGTTTTTTTATAGTAATTCAAATAACTAGTAACATCTAAAAAAACTTCATCAATTGAATAAACATACATATCTTCTTCAGAAACATAGTCTAAGTAAGTTTCGATAATTTTTGTTGAATATTCTAAATACTTTTCCATGCGAGGTTTTCTATAGATAATTTTAATATTTTCAGGCAATTCATAAATTCGACAGCGATTAGGAACCCCTAATTTTTTTAAATATGGTGTCACCGCAAGAACAATTGAACCACCGCCTCGTTCTTTATCCGCAACCACCAAAGGTGTTTTAAAAGGATCTAATCCAGAGAGGGCGCATTCAACTGATGCATAAAAACTTTTTAAATCAATACATAAAATATTTTTGTGAATTTTATATGCTTCCATGACGACCTCCTTAACATTATTATACAACTTGTATTGGAAAATATCATTAGATTTTTTGAATAAGAAAATTATATTTTCTTTGTTAATTTATGAAAACATCAAACAAAAAAAAGCCCCAATTATAGGGCTTAAAATCATTAAAAAGTATTTATTATCTCATGATGTTTTTAAAACAAGTGACTGTGTTTTTTAGAAGCATAGCTATGGTCATTGGACCTACGCCGCCAGGTACAGGTGTTATATAACTTGCTTTATTTTTTACCGAATCAAAATCAATATCTCCATATAATTTTCCATCTATTCTTGAGATACCAACATCAATTAAAACAGCGCCTTCTTTAACATATGATTCATCAACCATCTTCGCTTTTCCAATAGCAACAACTAAAATATCAGCCTGTTTTGTAATCTCCTTCATATCTTTGGTTCGAGAATGTGTTATTGTGACTGTAGCATTGGCTTTTAAAAGTAAACTAGCCATTGGTTTGCCTACAATTTGACTTCTGCCCATTACTACAGCGTGTTTACCTTCAATATCAATTTGATAGGCTTTTAATAATTCCATAATTCCTAAAGGTGTGCAAGGCACTAAGGCTTCTAATCCTTTATTTAATCTTGCAACATGATGGTTAGAAAAACCATCAACGTCTTTTTTAGGTTCAATTAAATTAATGACTTTTTCTTCATCAATATGTTTGGGTATAGGTAATTGCAATAAAATTCCGTGCACAGAATTATCACTATTAAGTTCCTGTATCAAATCAATTAACTCGTCTTCTTTAATAGATGATTCTTTTTTTATAATAGTTGATTTAATTCCAACCGCCTTAGAACTTCTTTCTTTTGAAGCTACATAAGTTTCGCTTGCAGGATCATCACCGATTAGGATAACTACCAAATGTGGCTTTTTACCATATTTATCATACAAATTAACAACTGCAGTTTTTATATCTTCTTTAATTTGTTTTGAAAGTTTTTTTCCATCTAAAATTTGACTCATATAAACCTCCTATATGAAATACAATTAAAGTAAATTTATATTAATATACAATTAATTATAACACAAAAACGATAAATATACATTTATCTCAGAATCTCCTATCCCAAATTTACAAATATTAAGTAAAATGTGATAAAATAAGATGTTAAGAAAAACCTTAATTATCCCTAATGGAGAGGAAAATAAACATGGATGTATTGATTCACCCAAACTTTATAAAAGGACAATTTACACCACCACCATCTAAATCTTATCTTCATAGAGCTATTATTGCTGCTTCTTTAGCATCAGGCAAATCTATAATTAAAAACATATTAATTGGAGATGACATCCAACAAACCATTGAAGCCTTTAGATCTTTAGGTGTGAAAATAGAATATTTAGATAATCAACTAATTATAGAATCAACAGGAAAATTAAATTTCAATGATAATCATCCTATATATTGTCATGAATCAGGTTCTACTTTACGATTTTTAATGCCTTTGCTAACGAATGATAAGGGTATTGAATTTCACGGTCAGAAATCTTTACTTAAAAGACCACTTGATTTGTACGAAAAAATCTTTGCTGATCAAAATATTGTTTTTGTTCGGTTTGATGATTATATATACACTGAAGGTAAAATTAAAGCAAATATTTATCATATCACTGATGATACAAGTTCACAATATATTAGTGGATTATTATTTACATTACCACTATTGAATGGTGATTCAGAAATAATTATTAAAGAAAATTTTGAATCAAGAAAATATATTGATATGACTATTTATATGCTTAAGCAATTTGGCATCAAAATTGAAAGTTTGAGCAATCACCATTTCTTCATTCCTGGAAATCAAGTTTATAAAGCCAGTGATATTGATATAGAATCCGATTATTCACAAGCCGCTTTTTTTATTGTTGGCGCAATATTAAATGGAGATGTCACAATCAAAAACCTTAATATAAATAGCTTACAACCAGATAAAAAAATCATTGATATATTGTTGGATAGTCATGCTAATATTGATATTTTTCAAGATTCAATAAAAGTAAAGAAATCATTGGTTGATATTCAAAATATTGATTTATCCCAGACTATAGATTTAGGTCCAATATTATTTTTACTGGCATCACAATCTAAATCAAAAACAAACATAAAACACATCAATAGATTGATTCATAAGGAATCAAATAGATTAGAAAATATGGTAGACATATTACATAAAATTAAAGCAAACTATAATCTGTTAGATGATCAAATTACTATATCACACCAAAATACGATTGATTTAAAAGATATTTCTTCATACAATGACCATCGAATCGCTATGTCTTTAGCTATTTTATCAACCATTTCAAAATCACCTACCATCATCCGCCAAATGGAAGTAATTAATAAATCTTATCCAACTTTTTTAAATGATTTAGAAAATTTAGGAATAAAAATTGAGTATTTATAATAGGTGAAAGATATGAAGTTAAGCATTCATTCTAAATTAAGAGATTATGATGTTATCATCGAACAAAATTTAATCAAGAAAATACATAAGTATATTGATAATACCCAAAGATACGTTATTATTACTGAAGATGGTATCCCTGAATTATATATTGATACCCTTACCAATCAAATAGATAAACACCACGTTATTGAGTTCAATCAAGGTGAATCATCAAAAAATATGGATACTTATTTAAAAATCATTCAAGAACTTAACGAAATATCGTTCACAAAAACCGATATATTAATTGCTTTAGGTGGCGGTGTCGTTACGGATATAACTGGATTTGTTGCTTCAACTTACTTAAGAGGCGTAGAGTATATTCAAATACCAACTACACTACTAGCTCAAGTTGATGCTTCCATCGGTGGAAAAACAGGGCTAAACCATCTTAACAATAAAAATATCATAGGTTCAATTTATCCTCCATCATTGGTTTTAATAGATCCACAAACACTTTTAACCCTATCCAATAGACAAATGAATAACGGTATGGCCGAAGTCATTAAATGTGCATTAATCGATTCAAAAGAATTATTTGAAATCATCCAAAACAAAAATTTCTTTTATCAAATAGAAAAAATCATCTATTTATCTTTAAAAACCAAAATCAAATACATTGAGTTAGATGAATTTGATCAACATGAAAGACATGTCTTAAATTTTGGTCATACTTTAGGCCACGCCTATGAAAGCTATTATAAATATCAAAAATATCTTCACGGTGAAGCTATAGCTCTTGGAATGTACCAAATGATTTTTAATCAACCACTAAGAAACAAGGTAAAATTATTGTTAGAACAATATCATCTACCAATATCAGATTCTTTAGATCCTTATGATTTATTTGACTTTATAAAAAAAGATAAAAAAAGAATCAATCAATCCATAAAAATAATTGTATTGAATGATATAGAAAAACCTGAAATTATTAAAGTATCTTTAAAAACATTTTTGCATGATTATCTCGAAAGGAAATTTATATGAATAGTGTAGGAAAAAATATCATCATTACATTTTTTGGTGAATCACACTCATCATACATGGGTATTGTCATTGATCATTTAAGTCCTGGTATTGAAATCAATCACGATTTAATAAAAAGCAATTTAGAAAAAAGAAGACCTAAAAGTAAATTAAATACTTCTAGACTTGAGTTTGATGAATACGAGGTCATCTCAGGGATTAAAGACAATAAAACCACAGGTGCACCCTTAACTTTTTTAATTAAAAATAATGATGTTCAATCTAAAGACTATCCAAACTTAAACCAGATACCTAGACCATCACACGCAGATTATCCTGCATATATAAAATACAAAGGCAAGAATGATTATCTAGGTGGAGGTATGTTTTCTGGAAGATTAACCGCTTTATGGGTCATTGTAGGTTCTATTGCTCAAGATATATTAGAGAAGAAAAATATATTTTTAGGCTCTCATATCAAAAAAATCCATCACCTATATGATGATTCTTTTGATTATTCCAATGTTTCAAAAAAACTCATTCAAGATCTAAATAAATCAGATATCCCTTTAATTAATAATAAAATAGAAGAAGATATTATTAAATTAATTGACCAAACCATTAAAGAAAAAGACTCTATTGGTGGAATTATGGAATCTGCTATCATTAATTTGCCTGTTGGTTTAGGACAACCAATTTTTCATTCTATAGAAAGTTATTTATCATATTTACTATTTTCAATACCATCAGTAAAGGGTGTTGAATTTGGTGATGGTTTTGATATAAGTGACTTAAAAGGCTCTGAAGCAAACGATCAATACACAGTTGAAAATGGCATTATTAAGACAAAAACCAACCATAATGGTGGTTGTCTTGGTGGATTAACAACTGGAATGCCATTAGTTGTTAAAACAGCTTTCAAACCTATAGCATCTATAAAACAAGTCATGAATACAGTTGACACAACAAAAAATGAAAACACCCAAATTCTTCTTTCTGGAAGACATGATGCTCAAATACTAACAAGAGTCAGTTCAGTTATTAATGCAGTTCTAAATTTTGGAATTTTAGATTTCTTATCAGGAGAAGAGAAACAATGAAATTTGCTTTAATTGGTTCTAATATTAGTCAAAGTTATTCTAAAACCATTCACGAAAATCTATTAATCAATAATTACCAATTACTACAGATTAAAGATATCAAGGATGTTTTTAACTATGATTTAAAAGGGTTTAATGTAACCCATCCATTTAAAGAAGATATTATTCCTTATTTATCATCCATGGACGATATTGCAAAAGAAACAAGAGCTGTGAACACTGTTTTAAAAAAGAACAATCACTATATTGGCTTTAATACTGATTATGAAGGTTTTAAAGCAATGATGGCTTATAACCACGTTGATTTTCAAGGAAAAAATGTACTTATACTAGGTAACGGAGCTAGTTCAAGAACAGTTGAACATTATTTAATGAAACAAAATGTCAAATCTCTTACAAAGTTAGTTAGAACTATTAAAGGCGATCACGAAGATTTGATAAAAAACCAAAACAAATATATGGATACACATATAATCATTAATACAACAACTGTCGGTATGAGTCCTCATACAAAAGATAAACTTATATTAAACTTTCACAATTTTCCTGAATGTACTTTAGTCATTGATATAATTTATAACCCTTATAGAAGTAAACTCTTAATTGAAGCTGAAAAATTTAATATAAAAACAATTAATGGCTTATATATGTTATTAATTCAAGCAAAAAAAGCTCAAGAAATTTGGTTAAACCAAACCATTGACTTAAATACAGTTAATAAAGTTTATCACCATCTAATTAACCAATATATAAATTTGGTTTTAATTGGGATGCCTTTAAGTGGAAAAACTACATATGGTCAATTAATAGCTAAAGCATTAAATAAAAAATGGATTGATACTGATATAAAAATCGAAGAATACAGTCAGTTAAAAATTCCACAAATATTTAAATTATCTGGAGAAGAAAAATTCCGCGAAATAGAAAGTCAAGTCATAGACTTAATTCACCAAAATCAAGGAATTATTATTTCAACTGGTGGTGGAGTTATTTTAAACCATACAAACATTGAAAAACTTAAAGAAAATGGACTAATTATTTATATTAATAATCAAACAACAAATCTTAATAATATTGATTTTAGCCATAGACCTCTGATAAATAACCTAGATGATATAAAAAAAATGAAAGAAAAAAGAGATCCTATATACAAAGAAGTTGCTGATATAGAAATGATTATAGATGAATCCAATCCATTTTCAGTAGAAAGGTTTAGGGATAGTGTGTATGAATATTTTAATCATTAATGGACCAAACCTTAATTTATTAGGTACAAGAGAAACAGAAATCTATGGAAATAGCACTTATAAGGTTTTAGTTCAATATATTAAAAAGTATGCTAAAGTACATAAAGTATCAGTCAAAATATATCAGTCAAACCATGAAGGAAAGATTATTGATTATATACAAAAACACCAAAAAAAATATCAAGCCATTATCATTAATCCAGGTGCTTTTACACATTATTCTTATGCTATTAGAGATTGCTTAAGTGCTTATTCGTTAAAAAAAATAGAAGTTCATCTTTCTAATATATATGAAAGAGAAGATTTTAGAAAAGTCTCTGTTATAAAAGATGTTGTTGATATGAGTGTTTTAGGAAAAGGTTTTGATAGTTATATTGAAGCTATAGATTTACTATTAAAGGGTGAGATAAAATGATTGTTAAATTCAAAAAGAACGTTAAAGATATACAAATAAAACATCTACAAGATGTACTTAACCATCAAAATTATAAAACAACATTTATAGATGGAGATATCTATAAATTATTGGTTGTTATAGGAGATACATCTAGCTTAGAAACAAAGAGATTAACAGTATATGATTTTGTTGAAGATGTTATCAATATTCAAAAACCATATAAAGAATCATTGAAACAAGAAAAAAGAAAAGTCAATGTAGGAAATGTTACATTTAATGATGACAATATTGTTTTGATTGCTGGACCATGTTCAATAGAAAATGATCAAAGTTTAGATCTTTTATCTTCACAACTCGTCAAACACCATACTCATATCATTCGAGGTGGAGCTTTTAAACCAAGAACAAGCCCTTACTCTTTTCAAGGTATAGGAGAAAAAGGTCTACATATTCTAAAAGAAATTAACAGAAAGTATAAAGTCCCTGTAATTAGCGAAATTACAGATGTAAGAGACATTGATTTATTTGTAAAATATGTTGATATAATTCAAGTGGGTGCCAGAAACATGCAAAACTATGTTTTGTTAGAAGAACTAGGTAAAATCAATAAGCCTATTTTATTAAAAAGAGGCTTTGTTAATACTATAGAAGAGTTATTGTTATCTGCAGAATATATTTTAGCTAATGGAAACAAAGATGTTATTTTATGTGAACGTGGAATTAGAACTTTTGAAAATCAAACAAGAAACACTTTAGATATATCTGCTGTTCCTGTCTTAAAAAAACTTACAAATCTACCGGTTATAGTCGATCCTTCGCACGCTGCAGGTCATTGGGAATATATTGAATCTTTATCCTTGGCAGCTATTGCAGCTGGAGCTGATGGACTTATGATAGAAGTTCATGAAAATCCTGAATTTGCTTTAAGTGATGGCCAACAATCTCTTAAACCAGAAAAATATTTTAATTTAGTTGAAAAAATAAAAAAAATAGCAATTGCTATTGATAAAAAAATATAATAGTATCTAATCTATTTATTTATTTTTAATAAGTGATATAATAAAATAAAAGGAGGATATAAATGAAAGAATATATTAAGTTTGTTGATGATTTACCATTAATTGTAAAAGTATTATTAGCTATTTTTGTTGGTCCGATAGTATATGGGATTTACCGTATAGCTAAGGGTAAGTTATTAATAGGTATCTTATGGATTATTTTTGGTTATTTCTTTATTTTTATTATTGATATTGTTACTTTGGTTATGAATGGAAAAATTACTTTCTTGTTAGAATAAGAAATTCAATAAAAAAAGAAAATCTAAAAGGATTTTCTTTTTTTATATATAATTTTAGATATGTTTTTTGATCTTTTTAACTAATTCAGGTATATCACTAATTGGTAAAGATGAGATAGCTATTCTAATGATATCTTGCATAGCAATCACAAAAACTCTATCTTTTTTTAAATCTTCGAAAATATTTTTATTTTTTGTAGGGACTGAAATAAAGAATCCTCCACAATAAGGCAAAATATCTAATTTATGTGCTTCAGCTTCTTTTAAGAATAAAGCTGCGCGATCTTTTAATAATTTTCTTCCTATTTCCAATTCAGTTTTATATTTATCCAAATATTCTTTATTATTAAATATATGATCAATAACATTCATACCTGGTTGTGAAACTGAAGAAAAGCGTCCTCTAACTGAATAATCTCCAACTCTTGTAAAGTTATCAATTACTTCTTGAGATTTAGATATACCTATTTGAGCACCAACTCTAAATCCGTACATAGAAAAACTCTTTGATCCTGAAAAAACAACAACTGCTAAAACATCATTATTTAAGTTTTTATACGTTTCAAATATTTCTCTAGAAAATTGAGTATCCTTCATTTGAAAATCGATATATGCTATATCGTGTATTAATATAACTGGATAACCTAATTCATCTACCTCATTTAAGACTTTGATAACTTCTATCCAATCTTCTTTATCCATACATAATCCTGTAGGATTATTAGCTGGATCGTTAATTAAAGTTGATAGTCTTCCTTGTTCTTTAGCAAGTTTTAAAGCAGCTTCTCTAAAGGCTTTAATATTAAAACGACTGTTTTCATCATACATTGGATATGTCTCTAATTCAACATTTGCTTCTAAAGCAAAGTTCTTATATGGACTCCAATAATAATTTGGTAATAAAATCTTTTGGCCAAAGTCATTAAAATTAAAGAAAGTATTAGATATTGCACCACTACCACCAGTAGTAGGAATAATGCTGTATTTAAAATCATTTCTAATCATATCAGCATTTTTATCAAATACCCAGTTTAATACGCCTTCAGTAAAGGTTTTTTTACCTCTTACTGGCGCATAATTATATGTTTCTTCATCACTTAACATTTTTAAAACATCATCAACAACTTGATATTTAAAAACATCACCGTTTTCATGATGCAACATTCCTACAGTAGCATCAATTACATCATCGTATACTTTTTTTTGAGCTTTAGCTTCTTGTGAAATTTGTAAAATGTTTGATTCTAATCTTTTGTATTCGGCATGGCTTCCTACAATTCTCTTACTCATTTTTACACCCTTTTCTTGTTATATTTTTTAAAATAAAAGTTTTTTTTACTTTTATGATACCGCTAACATATAAATTATAACATATATATTTTTTATTAAAACACTTAAATTAAAAGAAATAAAAAAATGAAAAACAAGTTTTTCAACTAAAGAGGCGAAAGCCTCTTTTTTGAATGTTAATAGTTTGATAAAATTATTGTATGAATGTTTATGAATATGCAAAACAAGATGCTTATAAGATGCAGCTGCTAAAGCTGGATAAACATGTTTATGAAAACACCATTCATAAGATAGGCAATGCGCCTTTTGCTTGAGAACTAAGACATAAATACACCATTAAAGATATTTTTGTAAGATATTGGCATAAATTTCTTGAAATGTATGCACATATTGACATTAGAGATTCTATCATTAATAATGTTAATCGGATGATTGCTTGTAAAGATTTTTCTTATGGCTATGTCTTTTATGAATGTCCTAATTGTGATCATTACCATATATCTGGTTTATCTTGTCATTCAAGGTTTTGTGCTTCTTGTGGTAAGATATATAGAGAAAGACGTGCCAATGAAATTGCTAAAAAATGTTTGAATGTACCACACAGACAGTTTGTCTTCTCTATCGCTGAAGAATTAAGAATATATTTGAGACTTTATAGGGATCTTTATCATGAACTATTCAAAGCGGTAGATGATGTTTTTGTTTATCTTATTCAGGGTAAATCCAAAATAGCTAAAAATGATGATAGAGAATTAGGTTATATATCTTTCTTACACACTTTTGGTAGAGATTTAAAATTTAATCCTCATATACATGTCTTAATGGCTGAAAGAATCATTGATAATGATTTAAAGTTTAAAAAGTATGATTACTTTAATTTTGAGTCATTGAGAAAAGCTTTTATGAATCAGTTATTAAAAAGAATTTATCATTATTTAAAAGAGAATACTTCAAAATATGAATTAGTGAAATTCTCTAGATTAAGAAATTATCTTTATAAACAACTCAAAGATGGTTTTTATACTTACGGTCCTAAACTTAAGAATAACACAAAGGTTTCTATTAAAAATATCACTAGATATATTGCTAGATATGCTAGACATCCAGCCATGAGTGAATCAAGAATTATTAATGTTAATTATGACAATCATACCATCACCTATTATTATGATCCTCATGAAGATGACGGTTTAGAGAAAAATCAAAAACAGGGTAGACAATATGTGACTGAAAGTGTTTTTAAGTTCATCAAAAAATTAATTATCCTATTTCCCAGACAATTATTTTGGAGGTGGCTAGTATGCAAAAACATTTTTCTACAAAAAAGCGTTATCTAACAGATGACGAAAAAAGAAAAAGAGCGATTGAGTTTAATGAATTTTGTTTAGATATTGAAAAGGTAGATGTTGAAGAATTTGTAAAAAGTGACATCTTTGATGAAACCATTGAACTAAAATGTTTAGATTGTGGTTTTCAAGAAGAAATTGATTATGATATTGTAAGTGAATGTTGGGATACTTTTATGAGTGATTACCCTGTTTCATACTGCCTTAAATGTAATACAAGTGATGTAGTGCCTTTGGATGTTTATAACCGCTTAAAGAAATAAGTCTTTCATCCTCATATACTTAGCCTACTCTGTAGGCTTTTTCTATTTATATCACTACTTTATTTTTTAAATACAATTTCCTATTAAAAAATAAAAAAGACCGATATTTAGCCATCGGTCTTCTGTAATATTTAAAACCAAAAACTTATTCATGTCTTATGGAATTAAATAAATGTGATTCCAAAAAGTTTTACACCATAGTAAAAGGTAAGGGTTGTTAAGCCCGAAAAAATAATAACCAAAGCATTTGATTGACCCAAAGACAGATCAAGAACAACTGTCATAAGAATCAACCCTATCCATAAAAAACATGAGATAGAAAACAATATGCGTTCAATCTTTTGCTTTTCTTTACTGGACTTAACTTTTAAACAGATTAAAATAATTCCAGTTACGATAAACAAAGATATCCATATGATATTTTCACTCAGTAACTTAAATATATTTTTGATTTCCCCATAGTCATACAAAGGCCCAAAAAAGTTTTCATATATAAATATAAAGATATATAACATTAGTAATAGTTCTAATAACCATGCAACAGTGTTTTTTTTCATTAAATGAACCTTCCCTATCACGTCATCGTTCAACAATGCTAATATAAACATATATTCTAAATCCTAAAAATCATTTCGTTAAGAGGATTTATATGAAAAAACTTAACCATTTTGTTGTATCCCATTTTCATTGATAATAAAACAACCAAAAAGTTTCCTAGATACAATTATTTGGTTGGCTTCATCATAAGACAGAAACGTTTTTGCATTCCTCAGTGAAACAGAATATATGACTGGGTCCATTTCATTCACATGCGATAACGCATTCTTAACTGAATAATATTGTTTTAATAAACCGCTTTGATTGATAATATAAAAAACAGGCATAAAATGTCTCCTTTCCGATAACTATTAAGGCTATTCCTAATAAAACACGAAAAAGAGTGCTTAGATATCATATAGAAATATTGATACGTTAATATAACACAGTTTTAGTTTTTAATAACTATTTATCGCTGAAGTATAAAAGTCAGTTAATTGATGTAGGAGTAAGAAATGATAGATATAACTGATATCTTGGGTGTGGCTATGAAACTATCCAAGTACGGCCATATAGAAAGGGTTACAAAGGATTCTTATATCCCTTATACGATTTACTATGTTTGTGAGAATAAATCAAAAACAGGCAGATAAGGTTGAATAATAAACTATGATTACATACTTATAAAGATTAAATGATTCATTATATAATACCAATAGACAAATAATTAATTAAATTTTTATTAACTAAAATTCAAATAGATTTTGTAAACTCTAGTACTGTCAAGAATTTTGTGAACTATCATCAAAACTATAGTTATCATTAATTTCATCTTAAATAGATTGGTATTTTCAATAATATTGAAAATATATTATTATTTGAGCATTATTTTAGATATAGGCCAAACATCATGCTGGTTATTGGCTATTACTGTATACGATGTATTGTCTTCTAAATTATAACCACTCTCAAATGATACACCGATGTCTTCTCCTATCATTATAGGAATGAATAAATCTTTATATGGTTTTAGCCATTGGCCATAACCATAGTAAAGTTCATTTGCTTTAGCATGTGGTTTAATCATTTGATTAAATGTTTCTTTTTTAATGATAACTCCATTGATTAAAGCATTCCAAAAGTTATGGATATCATTGACTGTAGTAAACATACCACCATCTCCACCACCAATAATTGGTAGGGAAAATATATTGGTTCTATTGTTTTTATCTTTTTCTATGTATCCTAAAGCTGTGTTATGCGGTAAATCATCCATTCTAAAAAAGCCTGAGTGTTTCATTTTGGCTTTTTTTAATATTTTTTCTCCTATATACTTATGATAGTTACCTGTTAGTTCTTCGATAATCATGGATAAGAAGATATAAGCACTGTTATTATAATTGAACTTTTCACCTGGTTTAAACTTCATGGATGTATGAGGCATTATTTTTAAATAGTCTGTTGGTTTTAATAGTTCATACGTTGGTATATCGATATGAATCGTATCTACTTCTTCATCTAAGTAATCAGGTATACCTGATGTATGGGTTAAAAGATGTTTGATAGTGATTGATGAATCATAAGTATCAAAGATTTCAGGTATATACTTAAAGGCTTGGTCATCAAGATTAAGTTTACCTTCTTCAGCAAGCTTCAATATTCCTAAGGCAGTGAAGGTTTTTGTGCCTGAAGCAATACCAAATAAAGTATCCATATTATTCTTTAGTTTATTGACCCTATCCCTATAACCCATGGCTTGTTGGAGTATTGTTTTATTGTTCTCTTTGATTGATATAACACCAGAAAAGTTATTTTCTTTCATTGAGTTAATGATTTCATCTTTGTTTATCTTCATTATTTTCTTCCTTGTTATTGACCAATGACTATGGTTTGATCAGTCAAATAGATAATTAATTCATCCTGATGCTTTTCAAAAGATAAGTAGTTGTATAATTTAGCGTCTTCTATTTCTATCACTTTATCAGGACTTGTTTGTCCTAATTTATAAACCATTAAATAAAGTGATGTTTCATCTGTTCCTATTACATATATCTTATCATTAAGTATGATTGTCCTTGATAAAAATGAATGTGTCTCACCATCTATTATGGCTTGCAACTTATATTCTTCAACTTCATCACCAAACAAAGCATAATAATTAGAATGTTCATCATCAGAATTATTTAACTCATGTTTTTGATAAGTCATTAACAATTGATCTTCATGAATTGTTGAGTCAGAGTAATCATAATAATACATTGCTTCTGTATCATAATCATTTTCTATAAAACTTAACTCTTGACTATCTAAGTCATAAACATATAAACGTGTTGCCCTGTATCCTAATAAAAAGACTTTATTGTTTTTAACATCAAGAAACTTAACAGTTTCTTCAAATTCAATGTATATGGGTTCTTCATTATCATTAAGCTTGCTGATTTCAAACAACATCTTATCTTGATGGTTTATAGACAAAATCCAATACTTTGTAACTAAGTAATCATTTTCTATAAACGCACTCATAGGTAGATAAGCTTCATCAATATCTGCTGGTCTTTCAATCACTTGTGTATTAGAAAATTCATCATCTTCATATATAAATGGTTGATTATCATGTCTTAAATAATCGGGTTTTCCCATGAGTACCTGATCTTCATATGCAAATAAACCACCATCATAATTTTTATATAAAGATGTTGAATCATTTATATCACTAAATGATAGTAAAGTGCTTTTAAATTCATATGTATTTAAATCATACAAATCAAGATAGACATGTTCTTCAAATGAATCATATGACCATTCGCTTGTCTCAACCAATATATGATCTCCTGATACTAGGAACATTTGTTCATTGAAGCTTCTTTGGCTTTCTTGTGTAATGGTGATTTCTTCATAGAAATCATCATCACTCAAATCATATATATCAATGGATAATCCTTGGTCATTATCAAGAACAGCTGGCAGATAAAGTTTATGATCATAAATAGAAAATATGGTTTCAGGAGATAACCATATCCTATCTTCAGGCATGATTTCTCTATAATCCTCTAACTCATTACCTTCATAGATTCTAATAGATACAATGTTATTATTTGCAAATGGATCCATCAAAAATAATACCTTATATTCATCACTTGATATAAGTTTCGTTCTATAACCATATGAATTAGAATGCCTTAAATGGCTTGTGTATATAGGATGAATATCATAAGATTGATTATGATTAATTTCATCTTTAGAAGTCGACCAATATAAAAATTGACGACCTTCAATTTCATCAGGTTCAGGATAAGTAATATTATCTATATCTAAATCACTATGATTATCAATAGTCTCAATCACTTGGTTATTTGCATTATAAAAATTAATCACTGGGTCATTCTCTTGACCATCACAAGCAATTAAAAAGATAGATAAAAATAGAGTTGTTAAAACAAGTAATTTTTTTATAATCAAAATATACCCCCACTAGACTATATTATAATTGTAAAAACCCTTATATACAAGGCTATCCCTAATATTAAGAGACAAATTTTTAAAAAAATGAAAAACAAGTTTTTCAACTAAAGAGGCGAAAGCCTCTTTTTTGAATGTTAATAGTTTGATAAAATTATTGTATGAATGTTTATGAATATGCAAAACAAGATGCTTATAAGATGCAGCTGCTAAAGCTGGATAAACATGTTTATGAAAACACCATTCATAAGATAGGCAATGCGCCTTTTGCTAGAGAACTAAGACATAAATACACCATTAAAGATATTTTTGTAAGATACTGGTATAAATTTCTTGAAATGTATGCACATATTGACATTAGAGAATATCATTAATAATGTTAATCGGATGATTGCTTGTAAAGATTTTTCTTATGGCTATGTCTTTTATGAATGTCCTAATTGTGATCATTACCATATATCTGGTTTATCTTGTCATTCAAGGTTTTGTGCTTCTTGTGGGAAGATATATAGAGAAAGATGTGCCAATGAAATTGCTAAAAAATGTTTGAATGTACCACACAGACAGTTTGTCTTCTCTATCGCTGAAGAATTAAGAATAAATTTTAGACTTTATAGGAATCTATATCATGAACTATTCAAAGCGGTAGATGATGTTTTTGTTTATCTTATTCAGGGTAAATCAAAAATAGCTAAAAATGATGATAGAGAATTAGGTTATATATCTTTCTTACACACTTTTGGTAGAGATTTAAAATTTAATCCTCATATACATGTCTTAATGGCTGAAAGAATCATTGATAATGATTTAAAGTTTAAAAAGTATGATTACTTTAATTTTGAGTCATTGGGAAAAGCTTTTATGAATCAATTATTAAAAAGAATTTATCATTATTTAAAAGAGAATACTTCAAAATATGAATTAGTGAAATTCTCTAGATTAAGAAATTATCTTTATAAACAACTCAAAGATGGTTTTTATACTTACGGTCCTAAACTTAAGAATAACACAAAGGTTTCTATTAAAAATATCACTAGATATATTGCTAGATATGCTGGACATCCAGCCATGAGTGAATCAAGAATTATTAATGTTAATTATGACAATCATACCATCACGTATTATTATGATCCTCATGAAGATGACGGTTTAGAGAAAAATCAAAAACAGGGTAGACAATATGTGACTGAAAGTGTTTTTAAGTTCATCAAAAAATTAATTATCCTATTTCCCTGATAATTATTTTGGAGGTGGCTAGTATGCCAAAACATTTTTCTACAAAAAAGCGTTATCTAACAGATGACGAAAAAAGAAAAAGAGCGATTGAGTTTAATGAATTTTGTTTAGATATTGAAAAGGTAGATGTTGAAGAATTTGTAAAAAGTGACATCTTTGATGAAACCATTGAACTAAAATGTTTAGATTGTGGTTTTCAAGAAGAAATTGATTATGATATTGTAAGTGAATGTTGGGATTCTTTTATGAGTAATTACCCTGTTTCATACTGCCCTAAATGTAATACAGGTGATGTAGTTCCTTTAGATGTTTATAACCGCTTAAAGAAATAAGTCTTTTAACTTCATATACTCAGCCTACACTTGTGGGCTTTTTCTATTTATATCACTACTTTATTTTTTAAATACAATTTCCTATTAAAAAATAAAAGGATATTTTTCAATATCCTTAATTACTTAATTATTCAGTTCTAACAGGTAAAATTAATTGAATTAATCCTGAATCCTTATCACTTTCAATGATGAAAGGTCTTATTTCACCAGTGAATTTAACATACACTTCTTGACCTTCAAATGTTTTTAATGCATCTAAGAAATATCTAGAAGAAAAAGCTATTTTTAAAGAAGTTGATGTTTGACAATCTAAAGGTTCAATATCTTCAACCACTTTTCCTATTTCTGGAGAATTAGAAGTTATTTCAACTTCATGATTTGGTTTTAGATTTAATTTAACAATACTACTAATACTATCTCTTACAGATAACAAAGAAGCTCTTTCAACAGCGACTGCTAAATCAGATGCTTTAAATTTTAATGTAATAGGAAATTCATTTGGAATTAATCTTGATGTTTCAGGAAAACTTCCATCTAATAATCTAGATTTAAATAAAATATTACCATATTCAAAAATAATAGATTTTTTATCTAGATGTAATAGTATTTCTTCTAAATCTAATTCAAGAATTTTATGTAATTCATCCAAACTTCTTCCAGGAATAACAACGTTCATTTTTTCATAATTTTTTGTTGTTTTTATTTTCTTTTGACTTAATCTAAATGAGTCAGTTGCTATAGCTGTAAGTTCATCATTTTCAACTTTGATATTAACACCGGTTAAAATTGGTCTATTTTCAATTGAAGATGTTGCGAAGGTTGTTTGTTTGATAACTGATTTCATGACCTTAGATTCCAATTTAATAGGTCCATCAACCAAATTAAAGTCAATGCTAGGGTAATCATCAACATTTAATAAATTTAAAGATAAGTCTGTATGATTTGAAGTTATTTTTAATACATTATTATCAACAACCGAAAATTCTACTATACCTTTATCAAGTTTTCTTATAAATTCAAAAAAGATCTTTCCTGGTATTAATATTTGACCTTCTTCTTCAATATTCAAACTTTCATCTTTAATTGATATTTTAATTGAAATATCTGAATTGCTTGTCAACATAACCATTTCATTATCATACACCTCTAATTTAATACCTTGTAAATAAGGTGCAGGTGTTTTAGTTGATAAAGCTTTTTGTGAAATCATTAGGTTGTTCAATAATACATCTGTATTGATTGAAAAATTCATAAATAACCTCCTCTTATATTTATATTAATTATGTTTATAATTATATTATTATTATTAGTGGGTGTTGATTCGTGGAAAACCTTTAATCTATCGTAATTATTATACCATAATTAGCGAAAAATGTACAGTTTTATCAAAGTTTATAACTTATTTTTTTCCACATTTTATTAACAATTTTTCAATATCATTTTTAATGCTTTCATCTGTTTGAATATAGTTAGAAATTTGTTCAATACTATAGATGACGGTTGAATGGTCTCTACCATTAAATATTTGACCAATTTTTTTATAAGTAGGATCAAACAATTCTTTTATTATATACATTCCAACCTGTCTAGCGAAAACATATTTCTTTTGTCTTTTTTTAGATAATAAATCTGTTGTGTTAATATTATAATAATTACTGACTATATCTAAAATATTAGTATAATTAGTTCTATCAACAGTCTGAGTACTAGCTTTCTTTGAATTAATTAAATTTTTTAAAGCTTCTTGGGTATTTTCAATATTAAATTCATAATTAAAAGCTGTACAATAAAATAATACTCTTTTTAAAGCACCTTCAAGTTCTCTAACATTATTATCAAATAATTGAGCTATATATTCCAAAATATCATCTGTAATTAAATTAGGATCTGAAGTTTCAATATTAAGTTTTTTCTTTAAAATTAAGATTCTGTGTTCTAAAGAAGGTTTATTAATATCAACAGTAAGACCCCATTCAAAACGTGAAGTGAGTCTAGCCATGATATCAAACAATTCTGAAGCAGGTCTATCAGATGTTATTACAATTTGTTTGTTGTTGTCTTTAAGTTTTTCAAATATTTTGAAAAATTCTAATTGAGTTTTAGTTTTACCAGATAAAAACTGAATATCATCAACCAATAAAATGTCAATATCTTCATATTTTTTTGAAAAATCTTCAAATGATCTTTGTTGGGCAGCATTACCAAAATCTTCAATAAATTGATCAGTTTTAACATATAAAACTTTTTGATTAGGGTTATTATCTAATGCAAAATTACCTATACATTGCATTAAATGAGTTTTACCTAAACCAACATGACCAAAAATATACAAAGGATT
The DNA here is from genome assembly GCF_013745115.1 of Hujiaoplasma nucleasis. GTDB lineage: Bacteria > Bacillota_I > Bacilli_A > Izemoplasmatales > Hujiaoplasmataceae > Hujiaoplasma > Hujiaoplasma nucleasis. The sequence continues at coordinate 1,288,356 of NZ_CP051151.1, forward strand.
GGCAAAAGTAGCTGGTTGGTCAGCAACCTTAGTTGCCGAAGTATAAGCTAATCTATTACTAGGACCAACAACAAAATTATCAAAAGTATAGGTAGGATTTAAACCAGTTTTATATTTGTTTTCTATATCTTCTTCTGGTGTATTGATTTCATATTTAGTTTCTTTTTTTAATTCTAAAGCTGCTTGTTCTTTTGTTATAATTTTAAATAAATATTGTTCTTCAACAAGTTCATTTAATAAATAATTTAGACGATTTAAATAGAAGTTATCAATTTTATTTTTTATATAAGAATTAGGAGCTATTAAATAGATATAATTATTAGAAACTTTAAATACATTGTCAATAACAGCAAAGTGCTGATTATATATATCTTCATCAAAAGTAAGTTGTAAAGTTGATTTTACTTTGTTCCAAATTTGTTCGAAATTATCCATACACCCTCCTGTCATTATAAATATATCATATTCAAATATAAATGGTTGAATTAGTTTTCAACAAAATAATGTGGAAAACTTTTTGTGTTTTTTTATTTCAACCAAGTAATTGTGGAAAAAAAAGCTAGATATATAGTGATTTTATATAGTTTTCCACATTTTAACACCGCTTATGTTTGTCAACAATTGTGGATAGAATTTTTTTCACATTATTTAGTAAATAGTATATAATGAAAGAGGATTAAAAACATATAAATAATCGTAAACCAAAATCAGTTGACAATGACTTTAAAATTAAGTATAATGTTATAGCATGGTTTTTGATTATCAGTGAGGAGGTGTTGATTATGAGCCAAACATATCAACCAAGTAAAACTAAAAGAACTAGAACACATGGTTTCAGAGCTAGAATGGCAACTGCAAACGGTAGAAAAGTTCTATCAAGAAGAAGAAGAAAAGGACGCAAATCTTTATCTGTATCTGACCGTTAAAAAATTAAATAAAATTCACCATTTAATATATTTATACTTGATGTCACCGGACAAATATATGACTGGTGATTTTTTGATTTTTTAAGGAGGAAAAATTTGAAAAAAGAATATCGTATAAAAAAGAATGATGAAATCCAATCTTTAATGCAAAAAAGAAAGACGGTTGGAAATACTTTTTTTGTCATTTATCATTTTAAAAACCATGATCAAGAGCATTTTAGGTATGCATTGTCTGTTCCGAAAAAATTTGGGAATGCAGTACAAAGAAATCAGATGAAGAGAAGAATTAGAGAGGTTATTAAAGATTGTTCAATCATCGATAAGGTTGATATTTTTATTATCGCAAAACTAAAATCTCAAGAATTATCTTTTAACGATATTAAAGACAATATTCAAAATTTATTAAAAAAAGCAAAAATTTTAAAGGACGGTAAATATGAAAAACAAGAATAAGATTTTATTATTATTGTTAATGGTTGTTTTATTAGTAGGGATGACTTCGTGTAGCACAGATGTTTATGAAAAACCATTTGGAGAGTCAACTGGTGTTTGGGACACCATTGTAAACGGTATTGGTTGGTTTACTTATTATGCGAGTAATTTATTCGGTTTACTAGGCGATACATATTATTATTGGTTAGGTTTGTTAATTATGACATTAGTTATTCGTACTTTAGGTTGGCCAGTATATGCTAAAACTAATGATATGACTATAAAAATGCAATTAGCTCAACCTGAATTGAACAAAGTTCAAGAAAAATATCGCAATAGAAAAGATCAAGCTTCTCAGCAAAGAATGCAGATGGAAACTATGGAAATTTATAAGAAATATAAAATAAACATTTTTGGTTGTTTTATGCCACTTCTTCAAATGCCAATTTTTATTGCTATGTACCAAGTTGTTAGAAGATTTCCACTTGATAACTCAGTTTATTTCACTAAAGGTGAACATACTATTAACCATAACTTTTTATGGACGGATTTAGGTAATACAGATTGGTTAACCAATCTACCATTAGCTTTAATTGTTGCTGGATTAATGTTTTTAAGCCAATACTTAGTTCAAAAACGATCTGAAGCAGCAAAAAAACATACAGGACCATCAAATCCTAAAGCTGAACAAAGTCAAAAAACAATGAAATATATGATGTATTTTATGGTTGTGATGATGTTCTTTATCGCTATTACAAATGCTGGTATCGCATTCTATTGGATTATCGGTACAGCTTATCAAATTTTCCAAGGGTATATTTCTCATAGAGGTATGGACAAAAAACGTGATAAACTACGTTCTAGAGTATAATAAGAGGGGATTTTATGAAAAAAATACAATTTGAAACAAAAGCATTGAATGATCAAGCTTTATCATATGCTGCAAGCGAATTAAGAGTAAATAAGGATTTTATTGAATTAAACATTATTGAAGAAAAAAAATCCTTGTTAGGATTAAATAAATCATATGTTGTTGAAGCAATTGTAGATTTCGATATTATTAATGATGGTATTGAATATTTAAAATCAATGTTAAAAAACATGCAAATAGAAGCTGTTATAGAAGCTAAAACCATAGATGAAAGACATGTATTGTTCAATATAGAATCTAAAGATAATCCTATTTTAATTGGAAAAAATGGAAAAACTTTAGATGCCATTCAAACGGCATTAAAAAATTATATTAATTTATACACTGAAGAATATTATGTGATTCTTTTAGATATCGGTGGATATCGTGAACAAAGAAAAAAACAATTGGAAATTTTAGCAACAAAAACAGCCATGGATGTTATTCAAACTAAAACTTCAACTAGATTAGGTAAAATGAATTCTTATGAGAGAAGAATTGTTCATTCAAAATTATCAGATTGGCGTGATGTAACCACAAAATCTGAAGGTGAAGAACCTAATCGTTATGTTGTTATATTACCGAGAACTAAATAATGAAAAAACTTGTTGTTGGCTTGGGTAATCCTGGTAGAAAATATAAACACTCAAAACACAACATAGGATTTATGGCAATTGATCATTATGCTAAAACCAATCAAGTATCAATGAAAGTCAAAACATCTTTTAACGCAGAAATCGCTGAAAAAGGTGATTTAATATTGGTTAAACCCTTAACTTATATGAATTTATCTGGTATAGCTGTTCGTAAAATAATCGATTTTTACCAAATTGATATAGATCAAATTTTAGTGATCTATGACGATGTTGATTTACCTTTTGGTAAGTTAAGATTAAGATATCAAGGTGGAGCCGGTGGACATAATGGAATTAAGTCTATTATCGAACATTTGGGTTCGCAAATTTTCAATAGAATACGCTTTGGAATAGATAAGTCAGATAAGATTGATATGAAGGATTATGTTTTAAGTAAGTTTTCAAAAGTAGAATTAAAAGAGTTAGAAGATATTTTGATTGATATTGATCGAGTGATCGATGATTTTAAAGAAGATATAAGTTTTAATGATATAATGACAAAATATAATTAGGAGAAAATCAATTGATTTTCTCCTATTCTATTATATATTTTCTTTTAGTTTTTCTAATATTTCTAAGTAATCTTTATTTTCTAAATTTGCTTGATTATTCTTAAAAGCAATATCAAAACCATCATCTTCATATCTAGGAACTAAATGGATATGAAAGTGATCAACAGATTGTAAAGGTTTCTCGTTATTGCTAATGATATTTAAACCTATAGGCTTAAAGGATTTCTTAATTGCATTTGCGAGTTTTGGAACGGATTTAAAGATAATATTAGATACATCTTCATCCATTTCAAAGATGTTTTTTACATGTTTTTTTGGCACAATAAGGGTATGGCCCTTAGTCACTTGTGATATATCCAAAAACGCCATGATATATTCATCTTCATAGACCTTGTAAGAAGGTATTTCACCTTCTATAATTTTACAAAATATACAATTCATTTTATGCCTCCTTATTATATTTTTTTATAATCATTGATAATTGATTAAAGTCAGTCATCCAAAAGTCTGGGTCTGTTTTTCTTAATAAGTCTTTTTTGTAAGACCAATCAACCCCACAAGTTAATATTTTTGCGTTTTTTCCAGACAATATATCGCTTGGATTATCTCCAATCATCATTACCATTTGTGGGTCTTTTAATAATGATATTGCTTTATGTATGGGTTCAGGATGTGGTTTTGCATATTCTACTGAATCTAAGTATACGTAGACATCTATATATTTGTTAAGTTCAAACATTTCAATTGAAGGTAGAGCAGATGATTTGAATTTTGTCGTGACGATGCCTGTTTGTATTTTCATTTTTTTAAGTTCTTTTAATGAAGAAATCACGTTAGGGTAGATTTTGATAGATTCTTGTTCGTGATCTATATAATAATTTCGAAATAATTCAATCATTTTAGTAATTATTTCATCATTATTTGTTAAGTTTGAAAATGTTTCTTCAAGAGAAGGGCCAATCATATGAATATAATCATTTTTTGTGAATTTTAAAGAAGGAAAGAAATATTCTATAGTATGTTTGAAGGAGTCTATTAATAATTGGTTTGAATCAACCAATGTACCATCTAAATCAAATAATACTGCATTAATTTTTAGCATTTAATCACCACCAAATATATTATATCAAATATCTATTTTTTTAGCATGTTCAGTATTTAAACTAGCATTTTATTTTATAATTGTCTATGGTATAATTAGAAAAGACGAAAAGAGGTTTTTATGAAGGCTATTTTAATTTATAATCCAATGAGTGGTAAACAAAGATTTGAACTCTTTTTGCCATACATTGAAGAAAAAATTAAAAGTAAATACGAAACACTTCATATAAGAAAAACAAACCATCCTGCTCACGCTGAGGAAATAGCCAAGGAAGCTTGTGAAGGAAATTATGATTTGCTTATCATCAGTGGTGGAGATGGGACTTTTAATGAATGTGTAAACGGATTAATGTCTTATGAGAAAAGACCTAAAATTGGTTATATTCCTTCAGGAACTACTTGTGATATAGGCATGAGTTTAGGGATTACTAAAAAAATAGATAAGGCATTAAATATTATCTTAAATGAAGAATCTGTAAAGATGGATGTTGTAAGAACTAATGATAGATATTCATGTTATGTTACGGGGACTGGTGCTTTCATTGATATTTCATATGTAACAGATTCAAAACTAAAAAAAAGAATAGGACACTTGGCTTATATGATTAAAGCTGCTCAAGAATTTTTTTCAATTCCAAAAATGAGAATGACTGTCTATCATGATGAGGGAAAAGTAAGCGGTGTATATTCATTAATGTTAATCATTAATTCAAAAAGAGTTGCGGGTATGAATATGGTTTATAAACCCGAATTAGATGATGGGAAAGTTAATGTGGTCATGTTTAGAAGTTTTTACCCTTTAAATCCATTATTATATGTTATTTACTTCTTGTTTCCTTTTTGGTCAACCCCTTTAATAGATAAGTTTACAACTTCAAAACTTGAAGTGAGGACCAATTCTAATGAAAGTTGGAATATTGATGGAGAATATGGTGGAGAAGGAAACAAACTTGTAAAAGTTCATAAGCAAGCCATAGAAATATATGTGCCTAAAAAGGTAAAGAAAAGGTATTTTTTAAATCAATGAGTAGATCACAAGTTATAGTTGTCGAGGGATACCACGATCAAATAAAGGTTAATCAAGTTTTTCCAAATTTGCCCGTGATAGTCACCAATGGCAGTGAAATATCAGAAGAAACATTAAACGCTATTTATCAAGCAAGTTTAGAAAATGAAGTTATTTTGTTTTTGGACCCAGATTATCCAGGACAACAAATCATGAATAAAATATTATCTACAGGTGGTCGTTATTCAATAGCCTCCATGTCAAAAGACAAAGCCATAAGTAAAAATAATAAAAAAGTTGGAATAGAACACGCTACAAAGGATGATGTTTATGAAGCTTTAGTTCATAAACTAACTATGAAGCAAAAACGACAAACAATTTTTTTAAAAGACCTAATGGTTAGAAAACTAGCAAATTCTATTCATTCAAGAAATTTAAGAAAGAAAGTATGTGAATCTTTACATATTCCTTTTTCTAATGCTAAAACTTTATTGAAATATTTAAATTTATTAAATATTTCTTTAGAAAGGATTGATGAAATTTTAAATGAATCATAATGATTATGTTAATAAACAAGTCAATCAAAAAAACTTTTTTATTAAAAAGAAGTTTAGTCAAAACTTTTTATTAGATGAAAATATTATTAAAAAGATAGTGAAATCAGCTGATATCAATAAAGATTCTTATGTAATAGAAATTGGTCCTGGTTTTGGAGCTCTTACCAAATATCTTGTTGATCAATCAAAAAAAGTTCTCTTATACGAAATTGATGATGACTTAATTCCGCATCTACAAACTTTATTCAAAGATAAAGATAACATTCATATTGAGCACCAAGACTTTCTTAAAGTTCAAAGTGTTGATCAAGATATTGATCGATATCTTGATCAAGCTAATAATGTGATTGTTATTAGTAATTTACCTTATCATATAACAACGCCAATTATTATGAAAATATTAGAAGAAAGTCAGAAAATTAAACGTCTTGTTTTAATGATGCAGTTAGAAGTAGCGCAAAGACTAACTTCAAAACCGAATACAAAAGACTATAATGCTTTATCAATCATTATTCAAGATCAATCTGAAGCAAAATATATGTTTAAAGTGCCAAAAACAGTCTTTCAACCGAGACCAAATGTTGACTCTGCAGTAATTAGGTTAGATAGGTATCTTGAGAAAGAAAGAGATCCTTTATTTTATCAGTTTGTACATGAATGTTTTTCTCAAAGAAGGAAGACTTTAGTCAATAACCTTCATTCAAGTTTTTCTATAAACAAAGATGATATTAAAGTTTTATTAGACAAATTAGAAATCAATGATAAAATAAGGGCGGAAGCTCTTGATTTAGAAATGATTAAAAATTTATATAAATTATTTAAAGAGGAGGATTTAATATGATTTTACAAAAGACGGATAAGGAATTATATGACATTATCCAAGAAGAATTCGAAAGACAACAAAGTCATATCGAATTAATTGCATCAGAAAATTTCGTTTCTGAAGCAGTGCTAGAAGCTGATGGCTCTGTTTTAACAAATAAATATGCAGAAGGCTATCCAGGAAAAAGATATTATGGAGGTTGTGAATTTGTTGATAAAGCTGAAGATTTAGCAATTGAAAGAATTAAAAAATTATTCAATGTAAACTACGCTAATGTTCAAGCTCATTCAGGATCTACCGCTAATATGGCAGCTTATCGAGCCATCTTACAACCAGGGGATAAGGTATTAGGAATGGCGCTAGATCAAGGCGGACATTTAACTCATGGGCATCCATTAAGTTTCTCAGGAATTGATTATGAATTTTATCCTTATTTCGTTGATAAAGATACTGAGACAATTGATTATGATGCTTTAGAAGAGAAAGCTTTAGAAGTAAAACCAAAACTAATAGTTGCGGGAGCCAGTGCTTATCCAAGAATCATTGATTTTAAAAGGTTTAAAGAAATATGTGATAAAGTTGGTGCTTTGTTCATGGTTGATATGGCTCATATCGCTGGTTTAGTAGCTGCTAAATTACATCCAAATCCATGTGAATACGCCGATATTGTTACATCAACTACCCACAAAACTTTAAGAGGACCTAGAGGTGGAATTGTATTAACTAATGATGAAGAAATTGCTAAAAATGTAAATAGAGTAGTCTTCCCTGGAATACAAGGTGGACCATTAATGCATATTATTGCAGCTAAAGCAGCAGCTTTTGGTGAAGCTCTTACCGATGAATTTATTGAATATCAAAAACAAGTTGTTAAAAACGCTCATGTATTTGCTCAAAAATTTATTGATTTAGGGTACCATGTTGTATCTAATGGTACAGATAATCATTTATTATTATTAGATGTTTTATCAAAAGCCAAAATGTCAGGTAAAAAAGCAGAAAATTTATTAGATCAAGCAAATATTACATGTAATAAGAATACTATACCTTATGATACTAAAAAACCATTTATTACTTCAGGGATTCGCTTAGGAACACCAGCGATGACAACAAGAGGATTTAGAGAAAACGATTTTGAAGAAGTTGCAATCTTAATTGATATGATTTTAATGAACCCTGAAGATGAAGATATTTTGAAACAAGTTAAAGCAAGGGTTAAAGTTTTAACTGATAAATATCCTTTAAATTATTATAAACCAACAAAATAATATAAAATGTCATGCAAAATTAATGCATGACATTTTTTTAGAATTGATTTATTTTTCTTCTTTATTTTTTTTGATAGCTTTAATCTCATCAATAGAAAAATGATAGTGAGTCTTACAAAAATCACAAGTCACTTCTATAGGTTCTAAGTCATCAATCATAGAATCAAGTTCTTTAATATCTAAGGTTGATAAACCATTTTCAAATCTTTCTTTTGAACAGTCACATTGATATGATAAGGGCATTTCTTCAACAAACTCGTGATCACCTTTTGTTATTTCTTGGATAATTTCTTCAGGTGTTTTTCCGTCGTTGATTAGTTCAGATATTGGTTTCATAGATGAGATATTCTCTTCTATTTGTGTAATTGTATCTTCTTTAACACCTGGCATAACCTGTAATATGAAACCACCACTGGCAAAGACTTCATTATTTTCATTGACTAAAACGCCTAAACCTACAGATGAAGGAATTTGTTCACTTTTAGCGAAATAATATGTAAAATCTTCAGCTATTTCTCCAGTTTGAATTTCTGAAGAAGATGTAAAAACATCTCTGATTTTTAAATCTTTTGTGACATGGATATAACCTTGATTGCCGACAACCATCCCTACAGCTAGTTTATCTTTATATGAGTAATGTACTTGAGGGTTTTCCAAAGTTCCTTTAACATGACCATGAGCATCAACTTTAGTAATCATTTTACCAATTGGACCATTACCATCAACTCTAATGGTTAAACTTTGATCTTCTGAATACATGGCGCCCATGATTAAAGAGGTTGTTAATAATCTACCAAAAGCAGCTGAAGCAGCTGGGTAACTTTGATGTATTTTTCTTGCTTCTTCAACTAGCTTAGTAGTTGTTGCAGCGTATATTCTTACAGTCCCGTTAAAAGCATATGCTTTAACTAAATAATCATTCATTTTATCACTTCCTGTTAGGTATTATAACACAAAGTTTTTAAAAATCTAATGTTTTGATATTTAATAAAGATAAGATATAATATTTAGGAAAGAAGTGATGATATGAGTTTTAATATAGGTCAAATTGAAATAAAAAATAAAGTTATAGTCGCTCCTATGGCTGGGGTAACTAATTTAGCTTATCGAATAATTCTTAAAGAGTTTGGCGCAAGTTTAATTTACACTGAAATGATTTCTGATAAGGGTTTGTTATATGAAAATAAGAAGACTCATGAAATGATTGAAGTATTAGATGAAAATAAACCAATTGCCTTGCAGTTGTTTGGTTCTGACGTAAAATCCATGGTTGAAGCAGCGATTTTTATTGATCAAAATTCTAATTGTGACATTATTGATATTAATATGGGTTGTCCAGTTACAAAAGTAGTTAAGTCTGGGGCTGGTTCTGCTTTAATGAAAACACCGGATTTAGCATACAAAATCGTCGAAGAAATAGTTAAGAAAGTTCATAAGCCTGTCACTGTTAAGATAAGAAAAGGTTGGGACCATGAACATATCAATGCAGTTGAGTTTGCACAAGGTTTAGAAAAAGCTGGAGCTAAAGCAATCGCTATACACGGTAGAACAAAAACAGATATGTATACTGGTCACGCAGATTGGGATATTATTAAGCAAGTTAAGAATGCAGTTTCAATCCCTGTTATTGGAAATGGAGATATTTTGAGCCCAGAAGATGCTAAAAGAATGATAGATGAAACTGGGGTTGATGCCATTATGATAGGGAGAGGATTGTTAGGAAATCCATGGCTTATTCAACAAACAGTTGATTACTTTGAAACAGGATCTTATGTTAAGGATATTGATTTAGAAACCCGAAAGGAATATATTTTACTTCATTTAAAGAAACTTATTGAATTAAAAGGAGAAAAAATAGCTGTACTAGAAATGCGTAGTCATGGCGCTTGGTATTTAAAAGGATTACCAGGTGCTAGTAGAGTAAAAAGTAAAATTGTAAGCGCAGAAACAATTACTGATATTCAAAATATCATAGATGATTATTTTACTCATATAATATAAAAAGAATAAGTAGATTTCTCTACTTATTCTCAAGGACATTATTTATGAAAGTTTTAACTATATTTTTATCAAATTGTGTTCCAGCGTTTTTGATTAATTCGGCAATGGCTTCTTCTTGAGTCATTGCTTTTTTATATGGTCTATCAGAAGTCATTGCTTCAAAAGCATCAACTACAGAAATAATTCTAGATATAAATGGTATTTCATCACCTTTTAGACCTTCAGGATAACCTTTTCCATCGATTCTTTCATGATGATACTTAACATATAAAGCGATATTATTAAATTGGGGGAATTTCAATAATGTTTTATATGATAAGACTGCATGATTCCTCATTATTTTCCATTCATCTTTATTTAAAGAACTAGGTTTGTTTAAAATGTTTTGAGGAATTTTATTCTTACCAACATCATGATACATTGCAGCTTTTTTTAATTTCAGTAGTTCATTATCATCTAAATCTAAAGCTTCGCCAAGTTGATAGCAGAGTTCACTTACTTTTACAGAATGATCAAACACTTGATTATCTATAGAGAAGAATTGGGGATTATTTTCTAATAAATTAAATGGTTCATTCTTTGTTATTGCATAATTACTAAAATTAAAGTGATGATATAAATGCGCCATGCCACACTGATTGTTTAAAGCGTAATAACAATTACCTGGAATCTCATCTGTGATTATATTTGGAAATTGATTTAGACATAACAAACAATAAGAATCAAGATTCTTAAAAGTTAATTGTGCTATTCGATCATTTATTTGCTTTCTTAACTCCATAGTATTCGCTCCATTATCGTATAATAAAGAGACGAATAAATGTTAAATAATGTATGCATTATTTTCACCTATTTCATCTTACTACAAAACTCACACCTATATTTTCGTTGAATTTCGTTAAAAAGACAACGGCGTATATGTCATACATTTCAAAAAAAAGAAAGAATTTTCAAAATTCTTTCTTTATTTTATCTATAATGAACTCTTTACAATCAATATTAGTGTCTTTTTTAATAGTATTTATAAAATGATTCCGTTTAAAATCATCATAATGTGATAAGAAACAAATAGTTTGTGTTAACGCTAACTCAAATTCTTCATGATTCTTTAGTTCGTAATGAGCTAATGCTTTAAAATAATAAAAATATTCTATAGAGTAATATGAATAATTATGTTTACTGTACTTAATTGCTTCATTTGCTATTTCTATGAGCTCGTTAAATCTATTCATTATACCTAAATTCTTAATAATCCAGAAAAACACTTGAGAATTGAATAGAGCATTTCCACCTAAGAGTAGTTTATCATTTTTTCTTAGATTGATTATCTTCTCCAATATCTTTGTTCTGTCTTCATCACTGTACTCCATAATAACACCCAAAAGATAAATTTCGCTATCATGTAAAACTGACTTATTCATAATTTCCGTGAAATTAGATTTGGTCTTAAGTAAAAGAATCATATTCTCTGTGTTGATTTGGTGACCGTAATACTTATGCAAAACCAATGCAATTTGGTAAAAAACCTCTATTTCTTCATCTAAAAGCATAAAACTCTTTTTGCCTTTAATTAGTTTAGATGCTTGATCTAATTTTTTACTCATAACTAAATTTAAATATTCTCGTACTAAATCAATCTCTTTTGCTGCATAAGTTTGATAATTTGATATTAGTTTTAGTAGTGGAATTTGTAGTTTATTTGCTAACTTAATAATGACTTCGAAGGGAACTTCTGATTCCCCACTTCGATATCGATAGTATTGTCTTTGAGATATTACATCGTGTAAATAAAATTCTTGATTCATTTTTCGATCATATCTTAGGTTTTCCATATAATTTAGTAATTTGACAATATCCATGTTTACTCCTTATAAAATGTATGACATATACGCCGTTGTCTTTTGTTTGAAATAATACTAATATATAAATATACAAACGTATATTTATATATTAGGGGGATTATTTTATGAAAAAATTAGCGTTATTTTTGTTTTTGATTGGTTTAGCGATTGGGCTAAATATGTATGAAGAAGGTTTTTTTAATGATCAAGAAAATGTTGATCTAATGGGTTTTGATGATGACGATTTTCCAGATTTTGTAAACATCGGCTTTGAAGATGATGACTTTCCAGATTTTGTAAACATTGGCTTTGAAGATGACGATTTTCCAGATTTTGTAAACATCGGCTTTGAAGATGATGACTTTCCAGATTTTGTAAACATCGGCTTTGAAGATGATGACTTTCCAGATTTTGTAAATATCGGCTTTGAAGATGATGACTTTCCAGATTTTGTAAATATTTAATAGTTTTAATAGTTCAATAAATATTTTAATTTTTATTTTCTCTACGTTTATTATACTACATAACTCACATACAAGCATAATAAACTATGAATCTGAATAAAAACTCACAAATTATATAAAAAAAGCTTAAGTACTTATTTCACATATTTTATCTTAACAAAACTCACAATTTTATAAAAGTAAAATCATGAAATACAGTATTAAATATTCTAATTATATTAAGCTTTTTTTGTTATACCATAAAACATTTTTCATTAAACAAATAATTTCTATTGTCATATGATATAATTATTTTGGCAAAATTAATGAAAAGGTGATTTTATGAATAGAAATACAGCACGAATCATCCTTTTAACTGCTGGGGTTATTTGGGGATTCGGTTTTGTTGCTAATAAATATATTATAGACAGTGGTTGGGATGATTCCCAACTTTTGTTTGTGCGATTTTTTTCAGCCACTGCATCAATCTTCCTGATCTTCTTTAAAAGAATTATTAAGACTGACAGAGATACTCTAGAAAAAGGATTATTTTTAGGAATATTTTTGTTTTTAGGTTTTTTCTTTCAAACATGGGGTTTGGAAGAAACGACACCATCAAAAAATGCTTTAATTACTGCAGGATATATCATAGTATTACCCTTAATAATTTATCTGTTTGAAAGAAAATTTGTTGGTTATAAATCTTATATAGCTGGGTTTTTGACATTTTCAGGTATAGTCATTATTTCTGTTGATTTTCAAAAATGGGGATCAGGATTAAACATCGGTGATGTATTGACTTTTATAGGTGCTATTTTTTGGGGAATACACTTATATTTATTAGGTAAAACAGCTAAGAAGAAGGATCCAATTACTTTAATGGCTTTTCAGTTACTTACGGTAAGTATCTTGTCTTATATAGCAATGATGATAAAAGCAGGACATCCAAGAGTGGATTTTAACGATTGGGATAGTTTAAAGATTTTTCTATCTGGACTTGCTATTGGTTTTTTTGCAAGTTTTATCGGCTTTGTTTTTCAATCAATTGGTCAAAAGTACACTCACGCATCTGAAGCAGCTGTTTTAATTTCTACAGAAAGTGTTTTTGGACCTATATTTTCTATTATTTTTTATAATGAGTTATTTTCCATGAAACTAGTATTTGGTATGGCCTTTGTATTTATGGGTATATTGTTAAGCGAAATAGATGTTGTGCAGGTATTTAAAAATTATAAAAGCAAATTTATAAGTCGTTCTTGATGAACGACTTATTTTCTTCTTTCAACATAATAATTCAAGGAAGCGTGATCTCCAATTAATCTAAGTCGACATAAGCCCGCTTCTAGTTGAAATTCAAATGTTTTTTGACAATTAGTGTCTGTAATGATCTGAACATTCCCATTTTGTAAAAGAAATAAAGCAGAGTAACCTTTACTTTGTGTGAATTCAATGTATAGTTTTTCTTCGCCCGATGTTTTAAATTTAGCAATTGTTTGATATCCTGAAAATGATTTGGCTTTACCAATATAGATTGGTTTAAGCCATTTTTTTCTATTATAAAAGACTAAAGCTTTCTTATAATTAATTATTGATGTTGCTTTTTTGTTATTTAGATCAATCATGTTGATTCCCCTATTTAATATATTGATTATATTTTTCTATTTCTTCTTTAGAAAGTCTTAATTGTACTAAAATACCAGTTTCTTCATAGGTTGTAGATATGATACTTTTGTTCTTTTTAAAATATGAAAAAATATCTCCTTTATTATAAGGTAGCAATAGTTGAACTATTTTTGTATTTTTTTCTAATTCATGATTAATCATTGTAAGCAATTTTTGAATATTTAGATTATTTTCTGCAGAAATAAATATTGAGTTTTCTGTTTCTAATAAAGGTAAATCATCGATTAAATCTATTTTATTATAGACATAGATTGTTGGAATGTTTTCTGCCTTAATTTCTTTAAGCACAATATCAACAGCTTCTATTTGTTTTTTATATTGAGGATTTGAAACATCGATGACATGTAATAATAAATCAGCTTCAGTGATTTCTTCAAGTGTTGATTTAAAAGCTTCAACTAAATGGTGAGGGAGTTTTTTAATAAAACCTACAGTATCTGTGAGTAAGAAATTTTTTGTATCACTTAAGGAAATGTTAGTTGTCTTTGTTTCCAAAGTAGCAAAAAGCATATCTTTTTTTAAGACATGTTCTTTTTTAATATTTGTTGAAGCATCAATTAACGCATTCATCAAAGTTGATTTTCCTGAGTTGGTATATCCTGTGAGAGATACAATTGGTATATGGCTAGATTTACGGTTTTGACGTTGAGTTCTTCTAATTTCAACGACTGCTTGAAGGTCTTTTTTTAATTTTACAATTTTATTTCTTAGCAACCTTCTATCTAACTCAAGTTTTTGTTCACCAGGGCCTTTAGAACCTGTACCTGATCGTTGTCTAGATAATGATTTATACATACCTATAACTCTTGGCAACATATATTCTGATTGAGCTAATTCTACTTGTAGTTTCGCTTCTGTTGTTTTAGCTCGACGAGCGAATATGTCTAAAATTAGAACTGTACGGTCAATGACTTTGATTTCTAGTTCTTTTTCTAAGTTTCTAATTTGACTAGGACTTAATTCATTATCAAAAATAACTAAATCAGGTTCTAAAGACTCAATAAGTAGTTTAAGTTCATCAACCTTGCCTTTACCGATATAAAATTTATTGGTTGGCATAGATTTGTTTTGTATTAATTCTTCGATGATTTCGATATGACATGCATGAGCTAAATTTCTTAATTCAGCCATAGATTCTTTAAAATCTTTTTCTAGTTCTGTGTTGAGTCCAACAAGTAATCCTTTTTCCATAAGTCACCTCATATACATTATAACGCTTTATAGCGAAATTTTAAATGTTTTATCATTTTAAAGACTAAATTTTCTTATATATTAAGTCATATTTTATGATATAATAATGTTTACAGTTATGAGAGGTGTTCTATGACAAAAATTAAGACTTTTTTTCAAAAAAATATTATCTCTACGATTATAAAGATCATAGGTTTTGTTAAAGATTTTTTCAATCGTAAAGTTTTAAATAAACCTAAAAATACGATTATTTTTACTGTCTTATTTGTTTTTATTATATTAATAGGTGTTCAACTATATATTATTTTGAACAATAACAGTGTTTATAATAATCATTCTGATGATATTTTACAATATTATGTTATTTTAGAAGGTTTTATAAGATCTATTAAAGAGGGTTCTTTATCATTTTTTGATTTAAATAACTATTTTGGCGCATCACTTTTTTCTAATTTATACTACGTACCTTTAGATTTGTTGACGCTATTAACCTTGTTATTAAGTTTTGTTATGCCTACTGTTGTGGCTATATCAACAATGGAGTTAATGAAAATAGTCATTGGTGTTGGTTTGCTAGGTATTTATTTAGCCTTAAAAAAATATAAGAATTCAACTATTTTTTGGATAAGTATTTTATATTTTATAAATGGCGGAACTGTTTCATTTATGAATTTCCCTGCTTTTTTATCCATGACAGTATATTTGCCTCTAGCTTTAATCGTCATTCATTATTTCTTTGAAAAGAAATATTGGGTGGTTCCTTTATATGTATTAATGATTGTATTTTATAATTTTTATTTAGCTTATATGTTGCTTGCCTTTATTTCTTTTGCTTATTTAATCGAGTATTTTAAATACCGTTCATTTAAAATTAGTGATTTCTTGATAAAAGGGGTTAGTTTTTTATCTTTGTTATTGTTAGGAGTATTAATGTCATCAGTGGTTCTATTGCCAGCGATAACCTTTATTTCTGAAGAAACCATTAGAACATCTGTGACTTTTAAACCTTGGATAGTTGATTTGAAAATCTTTAAACTTAAGTTATATGATCCACAAGTTTATATTCGTTATTTTGCTAAGATGTATTCTCCACAAAGACCGGTTAGTTTTAGAGGTTTTCTAAATGATTACAAATTAGAACATGTATCTAATTATATTTCAATTATTGGATTCTTATTAATGACTTTGGTGATTTTTATGAGAGGTAAAATTGCCAATGTTTATAAAATAATGTTTGCTTTTGTGATTGTTTTTAGTCTTTTACCTATTTTTTCAAGTATCTTATCAGGTACTTTTATCATGGAGTTGTTTTCAAGTTCAGATCAAGAGGCCTTTCCATATAATCGTTGGTTAAATATGTTCCCGATTTTACAAGTTTTAGTTGTGGCACATGTTTATGAAAATTTCGAATTTAAGACGAAGAAAAGATTTTTATCTTTAATTACTTGGTCTTTAATCAGTGCTATAGGAATATATTTAATTATTTATTATCAAAAACAAATGGATGGAGAACATGGATTAAAAGATTTTGTAATTGAAACCTTAACTTACGATAGAATCTTTATGATTGTTTCATTATCTATATTAGCTGCAGGTATTTTACTTATTGTGTTTAAAAGACACCAATGGATTAAAGTTTTAATATTAGGTGAATTGGTTATAGCAGTTGGTTATATTTTCGTTAGTGGTTTTGCTTCTATGAATAGAATTGCTCAATTTAAAGAAATGAATGAAATTAATGATTTTATGAACGAAAATATTGATGATGAGCAATTTACTAGAGTTTATGTTAATATGGATGATTTTAATATTGTTGATCATAACTATAATCAAATGACATCCTTCCCTACCAATTCAAGAATCTTTCATTCATGGTCGGATTCTGAGACTGATAATTTGGTTTTCTTAATATTTCCTACTTTAGGAGAGAATTCAGAAAGACAATCTAAAATTAAAATGAATTACTATAGTTACTATTTATCTACTTTTTTAGGTTATAAGTATGTTTTAACAGAAGCATTAAATCAATCGTTTTCAGATTCTGAAGATTTTGAATTTATAGCTAGCAATTCTCAATTTGCCTTGTACAAGATAAATACAGTAGAGAGTTTTTATGTCTATGATAAATATTTGACTTATAGCACTTTTAAAGATTTTTCAAGAAATTATTCGCAAATATCAGCTGAAAAGCTATTTTTATCGGCGGTTATGATAGATGAAGAGCGTTATCAAGATGATTATGATTTTGAAAATTTCTTATTAGAAGAAATGATGAGTGAAGATTTGCAAGACTTCGAAATTGAAGGAAATATAAGAGCTTATGATACATTGAGAGTCAGCGAAACAGTCCAAAGGAAAAAATTGGATTCTGAAGAGATGGCTGAATTTTATGTTTATGATGATTTTATTATTGATTATCCAAGTGGTGAATTTGTGTTAAAAGACAACAACCACCCAATATCAGATTATGGTCAAGCTTTTTATTTAGATTCTTCAGGTAGAGAAATTGCTTGTAGTTTAAGAATAATGAAAGATAATGATCAAAAAACGACCATTCATTGTGGGCAGTTCTTTTCACCTATTGAAAAAGTGTTTATAGAAAAAACAGATGAAATATCTTCAGCCCCATCTTATATTACTCGCAAGGAAAGAGCAGTTGATGGTGCGGCTTATTTAGTCTATGATTTAAATAATCTTAGTCGAGATTTAAGCGGGAAAGTATTGAGTTTCGATTTTAACGGTTATGATTTAGGTAAAACATTTATAGAAACAACTGAAGGCGAAAGAATATATTCTGTTAATGGTTTGTTCTTTTATTCTGAAAATATGTCAAAAGTCTATGTATATAAAACAGCTCAACTATATGGACATAGTGATTTATCTGTCTTATTTTTAAAGTATTCTGCTTTTGATTTAATTGAAAATTCTAGTGTCCAAGTAGAGAATAAGTCTTTAATAATTAAGAATGGAAAAATAGATTTAAGTTATCAATATAATGGTCCATCAACTAAAAATAATATTGTTACGATTCCAGTTACATATTCTGATGATTGGGAATTCACAAGCGAGCAAAAATATGATAAAATAAGTGTTAGCGGCGGTTTTTTAGGAATCATTATTCCTGAAGGTACTCAAGCAGTGGATATCTCTTTAAAATTTGTTCCAAAAAACATTGGTAATGGTCTCAAATTATCAATGATTGGAAGTGCTATATATCTAGGTTTGATCAGTTATCCATTAATCAAGAGAAAATTAAAACGGAGTGATGAAAATGATGAAAGCCAGATTGATCATACCAGCATATAACGAAGAAGAAAATATAGCTTTATTTTATGAAGAAGCTAGAAAATATTTGGTATATGATGATATAGAATTTGACATGTTATTTGTTAATGATGGTTCTAAAGATAATACTTTGGAAGCCATTAAGAATATTGAGGTTAAGGATATTCCTGTAAAATATCTTTCATTATCAAGAAATTTTGGTAAAGAACCAGCCATGCATGCTGGTTTGGTTAACTCACAAGATAAAGATTTTATTATAATTATTGACTGTGATCTTCAACAACCACCTGCCTTAATACCTGAAATGATTCAATATTATCGTGAAGGATATAAAATTATTTATACCAAATCTAAATCAAGAGATGGTGAACCTAGGTTAAGAAGATTGTTCGCCAATTTGTTTTATAAGATTTATAATGTTTACACTGAGAGACCATTAATTAATGGCGCTAAAGATTATCAATTAATGGATAAACAGGTTGTGGATGCCTTTATTAGAATAAAAGATAATAATAGATTTATAAAAGGTATTTTTTCATGGGTTGGTTTTAAAAGAAAATCAATTGAGTTTGATTTTATTCCAAGACAACATGGTAAGACTTCATGGAGTTTTTACTCTTTATTAAAGTATGCTTTTAATGGGATGAATCAGTTTTCAACAATTCTTTTGGTATTACCAGTCTTAAGCTTTGTTTTAGGTTTTATGGTATTGATAGTAGATATATTTTTATATATTTTTGATTTTTATGCATTAACAACTTTTATTATTACCTTACATTTAAGTTTTATTATATTAGCATTGAGTATATTTTCTTATGTTATAATTTATTTGCTTTATCAAAATCGCAAACAAGTTTTACAAAGACCTATTTACTTAATTGAAGAAGCTTCGGAGGATTTGCAGGTTGAATAAGATTTGGACATTTATAAAAAAACATTTTTTAACTAGGAAATTCATTACTTTTGGAATTATAGGTGTTGTAAATACATTAATACATATGTTGGTGTATGGTTTGATTTATAATTTGTTGAGTGATCAAACAAACTATTTATCTGCGATGATTGCTTTTATAGCTAATGCTATTGCTTTTGTTTCAGCATCAACATTTTCATATTTTGCTAATGCTTATTTCACCTTCAAACCCAAACATAAAACCACAGTACAGTTTTCAGCAGTAATTTTAGTTTTTCTTGCAAGATGGCTGGTCTCTAGTTTAATGGCTGCTGGTTTTGATTATACGGTTGTTCATTGGATAGGATTAGATTATGAAATATATCCTCTAGCAAAATATATCGCACCATTCTTAGCTTCAGCTTTGTTAATTCCTGTGGCTTATTTAGCATTAAATATTGTATTTAAGAAAACAAGTGATATTAAAGAAAATCAAAATAAACAAGGGGTGTGATTGACATGAATGAATTTTATATATCAGTAACTATTGCGTATTTATATAGTATCTTTCTTATTAATTTAAGAATGAAACTAGAAACCAAACAGATACGTTTTTTAAAAATATTATTGCTGGTATTAACTATTTTTTCAGTGTCGACATTCTTTAAATATGCAAATACCTTATCTGGGTGGGGATTATATACAGAGATTTTAGCTTTAATCACTTTGTTTGTATTTTTTGGAGCGACTTACTGTAATGAGATTAAATCTGTTTATAAGAAGATTTCATCTAATAAAATAGATACATCACCAAGACTTATTGATAATGAATTAGCTGTTGCTTTAATTCAATCGGTTGATTATTTATCGAAAAGAAAAATTGGAGCTCTTATTACAGTTGAAAGATCCATTCGCCTTACCAACATTATTGACAATGCATTGATGATTAATGCTGATGTATCAAAAGAATTGCTTACATCGATATTTATTCCTTCAACTCCATTACATGATGGGGCGGTAATCATAAGGGATAATAAAATTTTATGTGCTAAGGCTTATTTTCCTGCTTCAGATAGAACTGATTTACCAATGAACTATGGTACAAGACATAGAGCCGCTATCGGTATTAGCGAACATTCAGATGCTTTCACAATCGTTGTTTCAGAAGAAACTGGTAGAGTCTCTGTAACAGTGGATGGTAAGATGGAATACAATGTGACTAAAGAAGCACTTAATTTGTACTTAGAAAACATTTTAAAAATCAATTAAAGCGCTAAGCGCTTTTTTTCTTTAAATAGAAATTTAATCTATATTGTGTTATAATTTTCTTGAAAAACAAGGAGTATCATCATGAAAAACTATGATTGTATTATTATAGGTGACGATATATATGCGCTTATTATAGCGCTCTTTTTGACGAGAAAAATGAGAGACATTTTGTTGATTAACAAATTATCTCCTTATAAACAAAATACTGAAAAATCTTCTGTTGAATTTAATAAGAAAAATTATGAATTTTCCTATGATTCAGAGGCTGTCCTTACAGGATTGGATGAATACGGTCTAACTGAAGCTTTTTTAGAAGATTTAGATTTATTAAAAGACTTAGAATACATTAAGTTAGACAATGATTTTGTCGTAACAAAAGATGGACAAAGAAAGACAAAAGCCAATCACTTTAATGATTTTAAGATATATTTGATGAGGTATTATCCTAAAGCTATTAAAGAGATCAAATTATTCTTCGAAGATTTAGAAAGACATTATCTAAATTATCGTGAACAGTATTTAAATTTACTTCATAATAATGATTATACTTTATCGTCTTTGATGGTTGAGTGGGGAGACTACAATTTAAAAGAATTATTGGATTCTTATTTTGATGATTCTTCTATTATTAATGAATTTAAGACCAATGCTTTTATCAATGGTTTAGATATTAATAAGGTGAGTGCCTATAATTTCTTTTCTAATTATTTTATAGGCTTAAAGTCTGGTTTTTATTATATTAAAACACCTGTAGAAAAATTAAGAGCACTTATTTTAGAAAAAATTAAATTATCTTCTAAGCATTCAATTGTTGATACAGAAATTACTAATATTGTGACCAATGAACATAAAGTAGAATACATTGAAGATGAAAAAGGAAAAAAGTATACTGGTAAGTATTATTTTGTCAGTGACCATCCTATAGAGTTTTATAATGATTACTTTAAGGATCTAAATGAGCATGTAAGAAAGTTAAAACAATATTATCCTAATATTAATAGTCCTGTTGTAAAAAGAACCATGTATTTAGTTTTTGATCCTATTCCAAAAGATATAGGAATAGAACAATTGATATATTATTATCAAGACAATGATTCAGACACTGAAAAGATAATTAAAATCTTTAATTATTCTGAAATAGACAAATCAGATAAATCTATTGGAAAGTTATGTCTTGATTTTACTTATGATAAAACCAAGGGTTTTAACGAAGATAATATTCTTGATAAATTGGTCTTAGCATTTCCAAAATTAAAGTGGTTAGATATTGGAATAAGTTACGGTGAAGAAACGCCTTATTTAGCGATGTTACGGGAAAGAAGATTAAGAAAATTATCCATCACTGATTTGATTGATTACGAAAGTTTAAATCATATTAATGTATATGATAATTTATTTATAGGTGGGGCATTCATTAGACCAGAAGCAAGTTTATATGGAAAGATTCATCAAGCTATAGTTACAGCGGATAAGATAGAAGATGGATTATATTTCAAAGAAGAAGATGAAGAATTCTATTATTCAAATGAAGAAGTCTTAATGATGTTAAGGCAAAATTATGATGATACTTATTTTGGGAAAAAAGAAGTTCATATTAATTTTCAAATAGGAAAATCAGCTTACTTTTTTAGAATTAAAGGAAAAAACATTATTATTCATAGTGGACGTTATTCCAATCCAGATTTATCTATATTCACTTCTAACGATCGGCTGACTGATTTGATTTTTAAAAGAAGATCTTATAAGGAAATTATTAAATCAGATTTCTTTAAGTGGATGGGTAGTGAAGAAACTAAAAAAGCTTTTTTAAAGAGCTTTGACTTAGATGATCGTTATCGGGAGAATACCCTTCAAAGTTTTAAATCGCCTTTTAAAAAATTTGGATTATTTTATGTAAATACTTGGATGTTTTTTATTGCCTTAGCTGCTTTTTTATTAAATTATTTTGAAGGTATATATATCTTTTTCCCTTTGGCTATTCTTTTGATGGTTATGATTCTTTATAAAAAGATTAAGCTTAGAAAAATGAATATTTTCGAAAGTTTAATTTTCTTAATTATATTAGGTTTAGGAATTTCATCTATTTTTGTTAAAGAAGTTAATCTTCTTACAAAAGATCATTTAATTTTAGGTCCGATTACTCTATTGATGTTTATTTCCGTGATTATCAATAAACCACTTGTTAAGAATTCCTTAGTCTATGATTATTCTAAAGAATTTGTTCAAACTAAATTATTTTTGTCTATGACCAATGGCTTGACATTTATTTGGGCTTTCATTTATTTAACCATTATATTTGGTCCGTTTTTTACTGGGGAAAGGCATATGTCTGTTTTATATAATTTTGTTTTTGTTGGTTTGTTTTTAACCCATTATTATCCTTCTATTTATGTCAATACAAGCATTAAAAAGAGTTAGAGGTGTTTTATGTTAGATTTAGTCTATTATTCAGTGCTTATACTAATCTCATCGGTATATGTTCTTGGAATAATTATTTATAAAAGAATCAGTATTTTAAAGTCTATTTTATTTATAATTACTCTTTTAGTCATACTTATTTGGGAGTTTTTTCCTGATATTATTCCCTTTAATGAATTTAATTATCTTGAAGACCTTTATTATATTTTGTTAGTGACTGTTTTATTGGTTTTAAGTCTAAGCTTTAGATCTAAAATTAAAGTGACAAGGAATTTAACAGACCATGACTTTTTTGATTTAGAAAAACAATTAGAATCTGTAACCAATACTTCTGAGTTATTAAGAAAACGGTTTATACGCTCAATAGAACTCATGAATGAAGGTTTGATTTTTTATGAAACAGATTATTCTGGTTTGTATATCACTGATCAAATTAAAGACTTGATAGATATTCAAAATAATCAAGTCACAATGGATGATTATGTTAATATTATCTATGAAGAAGACCGGAAAATGTATTTGCAAACGATTAAAAAGTTAAATGAAAAAGTTCCAAGTTATGAAATGAAATATCGAGTTCAATCTAGAGATACTTATGCATGGGTTATTGAAAAAGGTAGATTATTCAAGCACCAAAAGATGGATCATATTATTGCGACCTTGAAACCTGTGAATTTAAAATTATTTCCAGATACTTTAATTGAAGAACTAGATTCTTTACCTTATGAAGAAGAATTAACAAAAACATTGTCTTCATTAAGAAAAGAAAAAGAAACTTTTTATTTGGTCATGCTTCATTTAACCAATATTCCTGATGTTAATAAAAGGTTTGGAAGAGATGTTGGAAATTTGATGATTGCGGAATATGTTAAAAATATGAGATATCATTTTGCTAGAGAAAAAAATACCTTGTTTAGGATTACTGGAATTCAATTCGCTTTGATTATTAAAGATGATTTAAAATATCAAAATTTACATCGAGCCTTAACCAGCGGTGGAGACTTGATTAATTTGAAGTTAAGTATAGGTGGTATCCAACAAATTATTTATCCTAATTTAGGGATTATCAAACATGATCCTTGGAGTAAAATCAATATTAATGAGCTTATTAGTTTAAGTAATAAAGCGCTTGAAGAAGCGATTTCTGACAATAAGAATAATTATTCTATTTTTGGAGGATAAGATGTACTCTGTGATTATTTTAGGTGGGGGCTCAGGAGAAAGAATGGGCTTAGGATATAATAAAGTATTATATAAAATTAAAGGTTTAACAGTCATTGAACACGCGGCTAAAAACTTTATTCATGATGAGGATTTTAAAGAAGTTTTAGTGGTTATTAATAGGGATGATTATGATCAAGTTAAATTACTTTTTAATCATCCAAAAGTTAGGGTTATTAAAGGTGGAAATACTAGGCAAGAATCAGTTTATATAGGTTTGAATGATTTAGAAGATACATCTTATGTTTTTATTCATGATGGTGCTAGACCTAATATCTCTGCAGAGTCCATTGCAAAAATAAAGGAAAAGGTAAGAGAAGGTTCGATTACTTTATTTACAAAAGCTAATGAATCTCTGGTTTATCATTCAGGCAATCAAATTGATGAATATATCAATAGAGATATTATAGCTATGATAAAAACACCACAGGCATTTCTTTATTCTGATATAAAAGAAGCTTATGAATTGGCAAAAAAGAATCATCATGAGTATAAAGATGATGCTTCAGTTATGATCAAGGAAATGGGACAAAAGGTGTTCTTACTTGAAGGTGAAGAATCAAATATTAAATTGACGACACAATTCGATATTAAAATAATGGAGGAATTATTATGATTAGAATAGGATTTTCTAAAGATGTACATCCACTTGTTGAGGGAGAAAAACTATTAATAGGTGGTATTGAAATTGAACATTATAAGGGCAGTTCTGGATACTCAGATGGGGATTGTTTATTACACGCTATTGCGGAATCAATTTTAGGGGCTTTAGCACTTGGAGATTTAGGGAAGTTTTTCCCGGATGATAATCCAAAATATAAAGATTATGACTCTAAATTAATTTTAAAAGAAGTCTTTGATTATGTTCAAGGTAAGGGCTATGAAATATCTAATCTAGATTGTATGATTTCTTTACAAAAACCTAAACTAAGACCTTATATTAATGGTATGAGAGAAGTAATTGCTGGTATATTAAAATGTGATATAAAAAGAGTATCAATAAAAGCCACAACTCATGAAGGTTTAGGATTTGTGGGTGAAGAAAAAGGAATATTATGTGAAGCTATTGTTTTACTTGAAAGGTCTGATTTTATCTACGATTAATTCAAGGTAAAATTATTATCATTCTTTTGCTTGATATGATAGAATAGTTATGCTAAAGGAAGTGATATTATGATAGAGTCTGAACATGGAATGTTTGATATGATTAAAAATTATCGAGATGCTTTTGTTCTCGATGATTTTAATCAATTGTATGTTGATTACTTTAATAAATATATGTATATTGTCGGGGATTATGTAGCTGGTAAGTTAAGATTAAAGGGATTTAATGAACAGAACTTTAACACGATACCAGACTATATTGTTGAATCTTGTGCCCCTAATTGTGCATATTATATCCTTAAGAATAACGAACCTAAAGAAGAGAAAGGAAGTGAATGATATGGAGTATGAACAAATTATTGAAGAAATTAAGGAAGTCATTGAGTTGATTAGACCTTATATAAATAGAGACGGTGGAGACATCGAATTTGTTAAATTTGAAGATGGTATTGTATTTGTTAGATTTTCGGGTGCTTGTGTAGGATGTGCAGCTATGGATTCTACCATGAATGATCTTGTTGAAGATACTTTATTAGAAAGAGTGCCTGGTGTCATTGGAGTGGAGTTAGTAGTATGAGAAACGAAGTGGTCCAATCAAATAAAAAAATGAAACAAATTGCTAGAGATTTATTGATTGAACGTGGCGCTAAAATTGAGGATATTGCGGATATCGTTTATGAATTACAAAAAAAATATATATCAAACTTAACCATGAAAGATTGCATGGATGCCATTGAAAGAGTTTTGGATAAAAGAGAAGTTCAAAATGCTATTTTAACTGGTATTGAATTAGATAAACTTGCTGAAAAGAAAATGTTGTCTGAGCCTTTACAATCTCTTATAGATAGTGATAATCCACTTTATGGTATTGATGAAATTCTTGTTTTATCAATTGTGAATGTTTATGGTTCTATTGGTTTTACCAATTTTGGTTATGTTGACAAACTTAAACCAGGTATTATTGGTAAGTTAGACGAGGAAGGTAAAGCTGAAAATCGTTGTAATACATATTTAGACGATATTATTGGCGCAATTGCAGCTGCAGCTGCTTCATCTATTGCTCATAATTTTGAAGATTTAAAAGAATAATCACTTACGATTATTCTTTTTTTTGATTTCAAGGGATGTCTTGCTTGATAATTATCGAGATTGTGTTATAATATTTACAGTTTTCTTTGAGGGGTGTTAAATATGAAACAAGGTGACATCGTCAAAGGTCGTATAACTAATATTAAATCTTATGGAGCTTTCGTTAAAGTAGAAGATAAATATGATGGTTTAATCCACATATCTGAAGTTAGCGATGGGTTTGTAAGAAATATTGAAGACTATCTCACTGTAGGAGATGAAGTAACTGTTGAAGTTATCAAAGTAGAAGGTGACAAAATAAGTTTCAGTTATAAAAGTCAAAATAAGACCAGACGTAAAAAAAGAGAATCTACAGAATTAAAAACTGGATTCGGACCTTTAGCTGATCAATTAAAAGCTTGGGTAGATGACAAGTATGAAAAAGACGGCGAATAATCATTCGTTGTTTTTTTAATTTGACAAAAGTATCTATTTATAATATTTTTAAATTGGAGGATAATTATGAAAGAAAAATATTTAAATTTAAATTATAATAATGTATTACCATTTGTAGAATTATCTGATTTGAAATTAATGCAAAAAGAAATAAATCAAGCAAGAAAAACATTAGATGAGAAAACTGGTTTAGGAAATGATTATATTGGATGGACAAATCTGGTAGATGAAATTAGTCCTGAACTTATTGATGATATTCAAATAACAGCTAAAAAAATAAAAAAACAATCAGATGTACTGGTTGTCATTGGAATTGGAGGATCATATTTAGGTGCTAAGGCAGCCATTGAGTATATGAAACCTTACTTTCCTAAAAGAAAAAGTTTAGAAGTTGTATTTGCTGGTCAAAATTTATCTTCAACTTACTTGAGTGAATTATTAGACTACTTAAAGAAAAAAGATTTTACAGTCAATGTTATATCTAAATCAGGTACTACAACTGAACCCGCTGTTGCTTTCAGGGCTATTAAGCAATTGTTAGAAGAAAAATATTCATATGATGAAGTAAAAGAAAGAATTATTGCAACAACTGATGCATCTAAGGGTGCTTTAAGAACCTTAGCTGATCAAGAAGGATATAAAACATATATTGTTCCTGATGATATTGGTGGACGCTTCTCTGTTTTAACACCTGTTGGTTTGTTACCTATAGCTGCGGCCGGTATAGATATTAAAAAAATGTTAAGAGGCGCTAAAGCTGCTAAAAGAAATTATAAAGTGAAAGATATATATAAAAATGATGTTCATATGTATGTGGCTTTAAGAAATCTTTTATATCGCAAGGGTTTTGCCCTAGAATTATTGGTTAATAATGAGCCTAAATTGAATTATTTTTCTGAATGGTGGAAACAATTATTTGGTGAGTCAGAAGGTAAAGATTTAAAAGGTTTGTTTGTTTCTAGTGCATCCTTTACTACTGATTTGCATTCTTTAGGTCAGTTTATTCAAGAAGGAAAAAAAGTATTATTTGAAACGATGATTGACATTCAAGAACCTGAAAAAGATTTGTATATAGGTCATGATAAAAATAATTTAGATCAACTTAATTATTTGGAGAATAAATCAGTTGATTATGTTAATAGACAAGCTTTGAAAGGTACTATGCTAGCTCATCTTGATGGTCAAACACCTAATATGTTAATTACAATTCCTAAAATTGATGCATATAGTTTTGGATATTTAGTATACTTTTTTGAATTAGCTTGTGGTATTAGTGGTTATGTTTTAAATGTTAATCCATTTAATCAACCAGGAGTTGAATCTTATAAAAAGAATATGTTTGCTTTACTAGATAAACCTGGATACGAATCATTAAGTAAGGAATTAAAAGAAAGAATATAAAAAAAGACCCCTATACATTTTTGTATAGGGGCTTTAAATATCTTATTTTAAATCATTTTTAGAAAAAGCTGAGAAACTTTTTGTGCCAATAGCTTTCACAGAGATTTCTGTAACAGAATCAGATACTTCTCCATCAGCTTGGAAGTAATTGGCTTGATGGAAATTGACTTTTATATTCTCACCTTTGATGACTGTAACATATTTTTTGATTTTTTCGTGAAATCCAGAATAGATGGTCATCAGTAAAAATTGAAGTAGGAATTTACTTAATCCATGAACGACCATGACATAATATGTCTTATCAGCTATATTGGCTTTTGGAGCTGCTTTCATACCACCGCCAAAATATTTTCCGTTTTGGATGGTTACTAGAAAAGCTTTTTTGAAAGAATATGTTTTTGAATCTACTTCAAGATCAATATCTTGTGGTTCGTATTCGATAATTGATTTAAATACATTAAGAAAATACGATATCTTATTTTTCTTTTGATCATTGTTCACGTAATGGCATACCAATCCATCAAAACCTAAGCCACAACCATTGATGAATTGTATAGGCTTCTCATTGTTTAATAAGGCTTGTCCAATAACAACTTCTGTTTTCTTGACTTGCTTAAGCGATCTTAAGAAATCATTTCCTGAGCCACTTTTAGCCAAGTGGATATTTTGAGTGATTTTACTTAAGTCAGTAGAGTTAATAAAATAATTGATTGATCCATCTCCGCCTAATAATAAAATATCAGTGATATGAGTTTTATCTTGTAGGTATTCAACTAGATCATCTATTTTTAAAGTAGATCTGACAATAAAAGCTTGTTTATTTTTTTTAAACAATCGAACAATTTTTTTAGTTTTCTTACGAGATTTTCGATTGCTAGATAATGGATTATGTAAAATGAGATACATAAGATGTTCCTCCTTTAAAGGCTTGTCATCTATGATTATTATATCATAAGATATGATTTTCTAATCTTAAAACCTTAAATTTGATTTTGATATCGGATAAACTATGAATTCATTGTTTTTATGATATAATATTTAATAGATTATTGAAAGAAATTAGGAGATAAAGTGATTAAGAAGTTACGTTTAAATTCAGAAAAAGATACCGATCAGTTTGCTAAATTGATTGCTAAAAATATATTTCCAGGTATGATTATTGGTTTAAGTGGTGATTTAGGTTCGGGGAAAACTACTTTTACCAAATACTTGGCAAAACATATGGGTGTGAAAGATACTTTGAATTCACCTACTTTTACGCTCTTAAAAACATATCAAGGTGACTTAAATCTATATCATATGGATGTTTATAGATTAGAGAATATAGGCTATGATTATGAGTTAGATGATTATATTTATGGTGATGGAGTAGCTGTTATTGAATGGTATCCATATATTATATCAATGTTACCAGATAACATCTTAACCCTTACTTTTACATTTATTGATGATGTAAAACGGGATTTAGTCATTGAAGGAAGTGGAAAGTATGAAAAAATCTTACAAGAGATTAGTGATTGATACAGCCACTAAGTACATATATTTATCTTTAGTATTTGATAATGAAGAAGTTGACAGTCTTTATCAAGTAGGCGATAATAATCATTCAGTTACCATTATGCCTTTTTTAGATCAAATGTTAAAAAATCAACAGATTGGTTTAAGTGATTTAGACGAAGTAATCGTTGGGATTGGACCGGGTTCTTACACAGGTGTCAGAATTGGAGTTACTGTAGCTAAAATGATAGCTTATTTAAATCAAATCCCTATTAAGACAATATCTTCTTTAGCTTTGATAGCTTCTCATTCTAATGCCAAGCATGTTTTGGCATTGATTGATGCTAGAAGATCTAATGGATTTGTGGCATTCTTTAATCAAGATAAAAATTTAGAATATGTATATGAAGATGTATTGATGAATATAGAGAAGTTTAAAAATAATCTGAAAGTTGATTATGATGTTCTCGAATTTGGCAAACCAAATATTATTAAAATACTTGAATCATCTTTATTAAAAGAAGTCACTAATGTTCATGACTTGGTTCCTAATTATTTACAGGTAACTGAGGCTGAGAGAAATTTAAAAAATGCTTAAAATTAGAGAATTTCAAATCAATGATTTATCGAAAATTATTGAATTAGAAACACATTTTTATAAGATTAATCAAAACGAATTTATGGAATCCTACATAGAAAATCCATTAATTCAAGTATATGTTATAGAAAGAAATACTGATTGGATTGGTTATATGATTATATGGCTAGATCAAGACAAATTTCAGTTATATACCATATTTATTATTGAACAATATAGACATCAGGGTTATGCCTATCAAGCTTTAAAGTTATTAGAAGAAAAAATATACAATCAAGGTGTTTATGAATATTCATTAGAAGTAAGACCTTCTAATAAAAATGCAATTGCATTGTATAAGAAATTAGGATATTCCATACAGGCAATAAGAAAAGATTATTACCCAAATCATGAAGATGCTTTATTGATGTATAAGAATTTAAGGAAGTGAACTTATGTATGTTTTAGGCGTGGAAACTAGTTGTGATGAAACAAGTGTATCTGTTGTAAAAGACGGAAACATAGTTTTATCTAACCAAGTGCTATCACAAATAGATATTCATCAAAATTATGGAGGCGTCGTTCCAGAAATAGCTTCAAGAGAACATGTTAAGGGTGTGACCTATGTTTTCGATCAGGCAATAAAAAAAGCTGGTATTGCTTTTAAAGATATAGATTTAATTGCAGTAACAAAAGGACCTGGGTTGATTGGTTCTTTGTTGATTGGTATTAATGCCGCAAAAGTGATCTCAATGAATTACAATATTCCAATCATTGGTGTACATCACATAAGCGGTCACATCTATGCTAATTATATCGACCATGGAATGAACTTTCCCTTATTGGCCTTGGTTGTATCTGGGGGTCATACGGAACTGATTTTAATGAAAGAGCATTTTGATTTTAATAAATTAGGTGAAACACAGGATGACGCTGTTGGGGAAGCTTATGATAAAGTTGCTAGAATTCTTGATTTAGGATATCCTGGTGGTCCAGCTGTAGACCAACTAGCAAAAGAAGGTAAAGATTCACTTCATTTTCCAAGACCAATGATTCATAGTGATGATTATCATTTTTCTTTTTCTGGTTTAAAATCACATGTGATCAATACCCATCATAATATGAAACAACGTGGTGAAGACATTTGTAAAGAAGATTTTGCTAGGAGTTTTCAAGAAGCTGTGACAGATGTCTTGGTAGAGAAAACTATTAAAGCAAAAAATGAATTTAAGGTTAAAGAAGTGATAGTAGCTGGAG
The DNA here is from genome assembly GCF_013745115.1 of Hujiaoplasma nucleasis. Lineage (GTDB taxonomy): Bacteria > Bacillota_I > Bacilli_A > Izemoplasmatales > Hujiaoplasmataceae > Hujiaoplasma > Hujiaoplasma nucleasis. Next base: position 1,320,130 of record NZ_CP051151.1, read on the forward strand.
GCGTCGCTGCTAATTCTGGATTACGACAGAAACTTAATGAAAGAATTAAAGATGTGCCTGTGTATTTCCCTAAGATGGCATATTGTACAGACAACGCCGCAATGATCGCAGCTGCGGGATATTTTCAATATAAAAAACACGGAGAATACGATGATTTATACATCAATGGTTATTCACGTTTAAATCTAGAAAGAGGTTAAATTATGGAATCTAATTTTGTTAAAACAATTATGGAAGAAGATTTAAAATCAGGGAAAGTTAATGAGATAATTACCCGTTTTCCTCCAGAACCATCAGCATATTTGCATATTGGACATGCTAGAGCTATTATCACTAATTTCGAATTAGCCAAACACTTTAAAGGGCGTACTAATTTAAGGTTTGATGATACAAACCCATCTAATGAAGACCAATCATTTGTTGATGCAATCATTAAAGATATTGAATGGTTAGGATATCATCCAGATAAAATTCTTTATGGTTCAGATTACTTTGATACAAATTATCAACTAGCCATTAAATTAATAAAAAAAGGTTTAGCTTATGTTTGTGATTTGAACCCTGAACAAATGAGGGAATATCGCGGCACATTAACAGAAGCTGGAAGAAACTCTCCATATAGAGAACGATCTATTGAAGAAAATCTTAAATTATTTGAAGAAATGAAAGACGGTAAGTATCAAGATGGTGAAAAAACTTTAAGAGCTAAAATCGATATGGCATCACCAAATATGAATATGAGAGATCCAGTGGTTTATAGAATTATGCATCATCACCACCAAAATACAGGTGATAAATGGTGTATCTACCCAATGTATGACTTTGCTCATCCAATTCAAGATGCGATTGAAGGTGTTACACATTCTTTATGTTCATTAGAATATGATGATCATAGAGTTTTATATGATTGGTTTGTTGAAAAGTGTGAGATGGAACATATCCCTCACCAATATGAATTTGGTCGTTTAAATATTACCAATACCATTATGTCTAAAAGATATTTGAAAGCCTTAGTTGAATCTGGTAAAGTTCATGGCTTTGATGATCCAAGAATGCCTACATTGGCTGGATTAAAAAGAAGAGGTTTCACTAAGGAAGCAATAAGAGATTTTATTTTAAGCACTGGTTTATCAAGAGTAAACTCAACTGTATCAAGTGAAATGCTTGAAAACGCAGTTAGAAATGATTTAAATTATAAGGTGAAAAGAGTTCATGCAATTTTGAATCCATTAAAAGTAACCATCACGAATTATCCAGACGACCAAGTTGAATGGATTGATGACGTTGATTACAATCCAGACAATGAAAATCTTGGTAGTCGAAAAATAGCTTTTAGTAAACATTTATATATCGATAGAGAAGATTTTGTTGAAGAAAAACCTAATAAAAAATGGAAGAGATTAGCTAAAGATGTTGAAGTAAGATTAATGAGAGCTTATTTTATTAAGTGTCATGACGTTGTTAAAGATGATTCAGGTGAAATTATTGAAATTCTATGTACCTATGATCAAGAAACAAAATCAGGATCAGGCTTTAATGATCGAAAACCCAATGGTAATATTCATTATGTAGAAGCAACAACTGCTAAAAAAGCTGAATTTAATCTGTTTGAACCATTACTTCTTGATTCGGATTCTAAAAAAGATTTATTCGAAAGATTAAATCCAAATTCATGGGCAACCTTACATGGTTTTGTAGAAAGTGCTTTAGAAGATACTCAATCCGAAGAAAAATTCCAATTTATTAGAGTCGGTTATTTTACAACAGACTATGATTCTAGCAAAGAAAGATTAATCTTTAATAGAACAGTAGAATTAAAATCAACTTTTAAATAAATTTAAAAAAGACGATGACTTTAAAAAAGTATCGTCTTTTTATTTTTATGATTTATGACTCCAATTAATTAGTACAGTTTCCACCATGAGCTTGTTGGCGAGAACCTCTACTTGAATCATTTCCTTCTTTTTGAAACATATTATTTATTTTATTTCTAAATTGATTCATCATATCTTGACCATAGTATTGATTGCGGTCTTTTGAAAAAGCACTTAAGTGATTTTCTGATGCTTGTAATAAATATTCAAAAACATCTCTAACGTCTTGATCTAGATTATCTTGGCTCAAGAATAATTCATACATAGCAATGTTCACTTTTTCAGCCTCAATTCCAGTTGCTATGGCACTGGTTATTGATTCAGGTATAACAACTTTTTCAGCTGAATTATCTTCAGGAACTTCTATACCATATTTTTCAAATAATGGTAACAATAAGTTTATATGTTGTTGTTCAGCTTCTACGATGTTGATGAAAGGTCTAACTTCACCGAACTCATTAATAATAGCTTCATATTCTGATTTAGCTAAATATTCATCTTGTATTGCGAAATTTAACATTTCTTCTAAAGAATATTCAATATCTTCAGAAAATGCAAACTCCTTTTGACGATCTATGCCTGAATAGACACTTCCTGCGCTGACACTTGACAAGCTAATGGTTAATGCAAAAACTAGTGTTAATACGGTAAAAATAATTCCTTTTGCTAATTTTGATTTCATGTAATGCCTCCTTTGTTTGATATATATACGGATAAAGTATAGTTTTTATTGGTAATAATTTAAAAAAGAAAATAATTTAAAATTATTATATTAAAGATTAGATGGATAGCAAAAAGCTTTTATCGTATTTATTGTTTATAATACATACACGAATACCATTTTTTTCTATGATTTTTTCATGTTTTTAACAGTGAATAATTTTATACTTTAGGCTAATCATGGTATAATATTTAAAGGTGATAATTTTGGAAAATCAATTATTAAACAAACTTAATAAAGAGCAAAAAAAGGCAGTAGAAATAGTTGAAGGGCCAGTTATGGCAGTTGCTGGAGCGGGTTCTGGAAAGACCAGTGTTCTTACCAATAGGATAGCTTATTTAATCCAAGAAGCAGGTGTTTCACCTTATAATATTTTAGCTATTACCTTTACAAATAAAGCAGCCAATGAAATGAAGGAACGTGTCCAAAAGTTAATTGACCTTCCAATGGATAACATATGGATTTCTACATTTCATTCAATGGGTGCTCATTTTTTACGTCGTGAAATTGATAGTTTAGATTATGATAAAAACTTTCAAATTGTTGATGATCAAGATACTTTAAATATCATTAAAAATTTAATGAAAAAGCATAATTATGATTTAAATACTTACTCTCCAACAATTATTTCTAAGTTGGTAGGGAATTTAAAAGCCAAGTTAGTATCAATCAATCATATTGATCAACCTATTCGTTCGATGATTGAACAATTATACCCTTTATATAATGCATATTTAAAAGATAATAATTTAGTTGATTTTGAAGATTTATTGGTTTTAACACTTAAAATATTACAAGATTTTTCTGGAATTCTTAAACGTTACCAAGAAAAATTTCAATATATATTAGTTGATGAGTTTCAAGATACTAATAATTTACAATATAACATTATCTATCAACTAGCTAAAGAACACCGAAATATCTTTATTGTTGGAGATGAAGATCAAAGTATCTACGCTTTTAGGGGATCGAATGTTGGTAATATTAAAAAGTTTGCTAAAGATTTTCCTGAACACAAGAAAATTATCTTAAATCAAAATTACCGATCAAAAGATACTATTTTAAAAGCTGCCAATTCAGTTATTAAAAATAATAAAGATCGAATTCCTAAGGATTTGTTTTCTAATTTGGGTAGCGGTGATAAGATTATTCACTATAAAGCCAATACCGATGAAGAAGAAGCTTATTATGTTTATGAACAAATTAGAAAGTTAAGAAGAGAAAACACTCCTTTATCTGAAATCGTTGTTTTATATAGAAACAATGCGATGAGTCGAAGGTTTGAAGATATATTTTTGAAATATAATTTACCACATAAGGTGGTTGGTAATTTATCTTTTTACAAACGTAAAGAAATTAAAGATATCATTGCTTACTTGCATTTGTTAATTAACAGTGGTGATGACTACTCTTTTTCACGCGTATACAATACACCTAAACGTGGGGTGGGTAATGTTTCTTTTGCGAATCTAGTTGAATACGCAGAAGAAAATCATTTAAAATTATTTGATTGTATCGGTGTAAATCATTCACCTTTAAGCGGAAAAGCAGCCTTGGAAATGACTAAATTTAGAGATTTAATCACAGAACTTAAACAAGGTTTGGAAACGCGTACCTTATTAGATACCTATGATTTACTCTTAGATAAAAGTGGCTACAAGGAGATGCTTGAAAAGGATGATTCTACCAAAGATAAGACTTTTCAATCGGAAAGAAAACTTGATAATTTAGAAGAGTTTAAGACAATCATTCTTGAAAAAGTATCTGATTATGAAAGAGATATATCCAATTATGATAAATTAGCGACTTTATTAAATGATCTTGTTTTACATGTTGAAGCTGAGGATAATGAAGAGCACGAGGCTGTAAGTTTAATGACCTTTCATTCTGCCAAGGGTCTAGAATTTGACATTGTTTTTATGACTTGTTTGGAACAAAGTTTATTTCCTGCCATTAGAAATGGTTTTGACGCCGCCAATAATATTGATGAAGAAAGACGTTTATTTTATGTTGGTTTGACTAGGGCTAGACATCAAGTTTATTTAACAAATTGTAAAACAAGATTTATGTACGGAAGATATATGGACAATCTTGATTCTCAATTCATTGATGAAATTGATGAAGATTATTTAGATAAACGCGGATCTAATCACGTCAGAAAATCATCATTTGAACGAGTTCATTCTTCTAAAAATAGACCTACAGTTAAATATGCATCCTATGATACTGAAGAAAAACAAATTAAAGTATCTGACAAAGTTAATCATAAGGTTTTTGGAAGAGGTATGGTTGTGGAAGTTAAGGGTGACTTGGTAAAGATTGCTTTTTCAGTACCCCATGGAGTTAAGACTTTAATGAAAGATCATCCTAGTTTTAAAGTGGAGGATTAATATGGATATAAAAAATCGTATAGAAGAAATTAAAGCAAAATTAAATCAATACAATTATGAGTATTATGTTTTAGATAATCCTTCGGTAAGTGATAGTGACTATGATCATTTAATGAATGAACTTATCCAATTAGAAAATGAACATCCACAATATAAGACCCTTGATTCTCCGACTCAAAGAGTTGGTGGAGAAGTTTCTTCTAAATTTGAAAAAGTAGAGCATGAAAGACCTATGCTTTCATTGGGTAATGTTTTTAATGAAAAAGAATTAAGAAATTTTGATGAAAGAATTAAAAAATCTGTTAAGGATTTTACTTATACTGCTGAATTAAAAATTGATGGTTTATCTGTATCGATTATTTATGAAAACGGCTACTATCAAAGAGCTGCGACTAGAGGTAATTCTTTAATAGGTGAAGATATTACTGAAAATGTGAAAACCATCAAATCAGTGCCTTTAAGAATTGATTTTTTAGATAAGCTTGAAGTTCGAGGTGAAATATTTTTAAGTAAAGATAAATTTAATAAATTAAACCAAGAACGACTAGAAAATGGTGAAGAATTATTTAAAAATCCACGGAATGCAGCTGCGGGTACTATAAGACAATTAGATCCAAAAATAGTACATAAACGCGCTCTTGATGCTTTCATTTATTTTGGTTTTCATAATGATTTTTCTAATCATTATCAAACACTTCTTAAACTTAAGGATTTAGGTTTTAAAATTAATGATAGAACAAAATTTTGTAATACTATAGATGATGTCATTGCTTATGTCAATGATATTGAAAAAATAAAACACGATTTACCTTATGAGATTGATGGAATTGTCATTAAGGTAAATGAATTAGAACACTATGATAGTATTGGTTATACATCAAAATTTCCTAAGTGGGCAGTTGCTTTTAAATTTCCTACGGTTGAAAAAGAGACTGTTTTGAATAGAATTGATTTTCAAGTTGGTAGAACTGGGGTTATAAAACCTGTAGCTCATCTCGAATCAGTTGATATTTCTGGGTCTAGTGTTTCAAGAGCGACCCTTCATAATGAAGACTTTATTCTTTCAAGAGATATCCGTGAAGGTGATCATGTGATTGTTAGAAAGGCTGGAGAAATTATTCCTGAAGTTGTTCAAGTGGTCTTGGATAAAAGAACTGGACAAGAAAAACCTTTCCAAATGATAAAGGAATGTCCTGTCTGTCATCACGAGATAGTTCGTAAGGCTAGTGAAGCTGATTATTATTGTATTAATCCATATTGTAAAGCAAGACATTTAGAGGGATTAATTCATTTTGCTTCAAGAGAAGCTTATAACATTGATGGTTTGGGAGAAGCGATTGTTACAGATTTATATAATGATGGATTTATTGAAAATATAGCAGATATCTTTAAATTAGAACAACATAGACAATCTTTGATTCAAAAAGAAGGTTTAGGAGACAAAAGTGTTGATGCTTTATTGAAGTCCATTGATAAGAGTAAAAATAATAATCTAGATAAGTTATTGTTTGGTTTAGGAATTCGTTATGTCGGACAAAAAGCCTCACAAACCTTGGCTAAAAATTTTAAAACATTAGAAGCTTTATCCCAAGCGAGTAAAGAAGCGTTATCTGAAGTAAAAGATATTGGTGAAGCAATAGCGAACTCTGTTGTCGATTATTTTCATAAAGAAGCAAATTTAGATTTATTAAGAGAAATTCAATCATTAAATCTAAATACAAAATATCAAGATTCTTCATTAAATATAGAAACTGTTTTCACCAATAAGACAATTGTTTTAACTGGTAGTTTAGATGATTTTACTAGAAAAGAAGCTCAAAAAATAATTGAGGATATGGGTGGTTCGGTGACTTCAAGTGTTTCTAAGAACACTGATTTTGTTTTGGCTGGACAAGCCCCTGGTAGTAAATACGATAAGGCTAAGTCTTTAGGTATTAAAATTATCGATGAAGAAGAATTTAAAAAAATGATAAATACAGGTGATTGATTTGAGAGATTATATAACAATCAAAGGGGCAAGAGAAAATAATTTAAAATCGATTGATTTAGAATTTAAAAAGAATCAATTGGTTGTAATGACTGGTTTATCAGGTTCTGGGAAAACCTCTTTGGCTTTTGATACAATTTATGAAGAAGGACGTAGAAGATACGTTGAATCTTTGTCTGCATATGCCAGACAATTTTTAGGCAATATGAAAAAACCTGATGTTGATGTAATTGAAGGTTTATCACCATCAATTTCAATCGATCAAAAATCAACATCTCATAATCCTAGATCTACAGTGGGGACTGTGACAGAGATATATGATTATATTCGTTTACTTTATGCACGTGTAGGAAAGCCTTATTGTCCTACACACCATATAGAGATTAAAGCTCAATCTATTCAAGAAATGACAGATAAAGTATTAGAAAATGATCAAGCTAAACTTATTATTTTAGCACCAATCATCAGAAGTAAAAAAGGAAGTCATTCTGATGTTATTCAACATCTTCGTCAAGAAGGCTATACAAGATTGAGGATAAATTCTGAAGATTATGAATTGGATCAAGATATTCAACTTGATAAGAATAAACGATATGACATCGATGTAGTGATTGATAGAGTGATTATTAAAGAGTCCGCAAGATCAAGACTCTATGATTCTTTAGAAACCGCGGCTAGATTAGGAGAAGGTAATGTAAAAGTAATAATTGATGGGGAAGAAAGGTTATTTAGCGAAAATTTTTCTTGTCCTATTTGTGGTTTTACTATACCTGATTTAGAACCTAGGTTATTTTCTTTTAATGCTCCTAATGGTGCTTGTCCTACATGTAATGGCTTAGGTTTTTCACGAAAGATAGATCCTAAAGCTTTGATAGTTGATTCGACTTTATCTTTAGAAGGTAATGTTTTTCAAAAATTTGCGAAAACAGATTCTATATATTATAGAGAAATAGAACAAACAGCAATTGCTTTGAAAATACCTTTAGATAAGGCTTTTCAAGATTTAACAAAGAAGCAGCAAGACTATTTACTTTATGGAACCGAAAAAGATATTAATTTTAAATATGTTTCTAGAGAAGGAAAAATGTTTCATCAATCTAAAAAACCGTATGAGGGGGTCATCAATAATCTTGAGAGACGTTACATGTCAACAAAGTCTAAAATGATTCGTCGTTGGATTGAGGGTATGATGAGTGATATAGAGTGTGAAACTTGTCACGGAAAAAGATTAAATCCTGAGGCTTTGTCAGTCTACATTGATGGCAAGAATATTGACGATGTATCAAGATTAAGTGTGATTGATTTATTGAATTTTTTTAATCAATTAAAACTAGATAAACAAAGTGAAGAAATAGCTCAACCTATTTGTAAAGAAGTTAAAGATAGATTATCATTTTTAGTGAATGTTGGTTTAGACTACTTAACACTTGCTAGGGCATCAATGACCTTATCAGGTGGAGAGGCTCAAAGGATTAGATTAGCGACTCAAATTGGTTCTAGATTGACTGGGGTTTTGTATGTTTTAGATGAACCCTCTATAGGTTTACATCAAAGAGACAATCAAAGATTAATACATTCATTAAAGGAAATGAAAAATCTTGGAAATACCATGATTGTAGTTGAACATGATACTGAAATGATTTTGGAAAGTGATTTGGTAGTCGATATTGGTCCTGGGGCTGGAGATCATGGTGGTCGTTTAGAATTTATAGGAACTCCTCAAGAATTAATTGACCATGGACAATCTTATACAGGTAAATACTTAAGAGGTGAATTAAAGATTGAGGTTCCTAAAGAAAGAAGAAAACATGAACATGGTTATTTAAGTGTGATAGGCGCTAAACAAAATAATTTAAAAAATCTAAATGTTGATTTTCCTATTGGCTGTTTAACTGTTGTAACAGGGGTATCTGGTTCTGGCAAATCCTCTTTAGTGAATGAGGTTTTATTTAAAAATTTAGCCAACTTAATCACAAGAAGAAGAGAAAATGCTGGTTTACTAGATAAACTAGAAAATTATGAACAATTTGATCGTATCATTGATATAGATCAATCACCTATTGGTAAAACGCCTAGGTCAAATCCAGCAACATATACAGGGGTTTTTGATCATATAAGAGACTTATATGCTTCTACCAAAGAATCAAAATTAAGAGGTTATGACAAGGGAAGATTCTCCTTTAATGTTAAAGGTGGACGTTGTGAAACTTGTCAGGGCGACGGTGTCATTAAAATTGAAATGCATTTCATGCCTGATGTTTATGTTGAATGCGAAGAATGCCATGGTAAACGTTATAACAAAGAGACTTTACAAGTCAAATATAAAGGTAAAAATATAGCTGATGTTTTAGATTTAAGAGTAGAAGAAGCCTTAGATTTCTTTGATAAAATTCCAAAGATTCAAAGGAAATTAGAAACAATAAATAATGTTGGTTTAGGATATATTAAGTTAGGTCAATCTTCAACAACCTTATCTGGTGGTGAAGCCCAAAGAGTTAAATTGGCATCAGAGCTATATAAAAGAATTACCAACCAATCAATTTATATACTCGATGAACCAACAACAGGTTTACACACTCATGATATTAAAAAATTAATGGAAGTGTTAAATGATATTGTAGATAAGGGAGCGACTGTTATTATCATTGAACATAATCTTGATGTGATAAAAACAGCTGACTATATCATTGATCTAGGACCTGAAGGTGGAGAAAGAGGCGGACAAGTATTAGCTTGTGGAAGTCCTGAAGATATTGCTGAAGTAAAAGATTCTTATACAGGGCAATATTTAAAAGGTGTCTTAAAAGTATAATTTTTCTCTATTTTATGGTATGATATTGATAATTAAAGTTGCGTGATAATATGGATGAAAAAAATAAAAATGATGACAAAAAAACTAACGAAGAGATACGTAAAGAAATCGAACAGTTAGAAAAGCTAATTGAGAAAGTTAAAGAACAAAATAAGGAAAAGAAAAAACAAAAAAGAAGACCAGCTATCTTAAGAATTAATCTTGCGGCTATTTATTCTAGAAATCCTTATATTAACATCGTTATTAGTTTTCTAATTAATGTGATTACAGTTTTTTTAATCACTAAAATCATAGGACATTTATTCTTTGATGGTTCATATAATGATTTACAAATCATGTTAATTATTTTAGGATTAACCTTATTTGAAGAAGTCTATAAAAATTATCTTTTCAAAAAACATATGGCCACAGTGATATACTCTGTAGGAACAATATTCTTATTATTAGATATGTTTTATTTCTACATTATAGATTATATCTTTTTTGACTTTAGATGGTTTATTGATGCATATCATCCTATTTTATTTGTAATTACTTTTGCTTTTTTTAGATATATCATTAAATTCTTATATAAGAAAACAGATAATTTCATCAATCGATTGAATAGAAGGTGAATCTATGTCATTGAAAATTTCTAGAATTATTGAAGGATTAGAATTAAAACTAGTTGCTGGACAAAAAGGAATTAAAAGGGAGGTTAACGTAGCCTCTTTAGCGAAACCGGGATTAGAGTTGGCGGGAATGTTGGATTTTTATGAAAACGACCGTATTCAAATTATTGGCTCTAAAGAAGCTGCTTTTTTCCATTCTTTAAGTCATGAAGAACAAACTTCTAGAGTAGAAGCTATGTTAAAAAAAGACGCTCCAGCATTTATATTTTCTAAAAATGTTGATATTCCACAAATTTTTATTGATTTAGGTAACCAATATCAAGTGCCTATCTTAAAAAGTTTTTATAAGACAACTTCCTTGTTCAGTGAACTTTATGCTTTTTTACAAGCTGAATTAGCTGAAAGAACATCCATGCATGGTGTCCTAATGGACATTAACGGTGTTGGTGTTTTGATCACGGGTAAATCTGGTATAGGTAAAAGTGAAGTAGCACTTGAACTTATTCGTCGGGGTTACATACTTGTTGCTGATGATATGGTTGAGATTTATCAAGTTGAAAAAGGCGTGTTGATTGGTGAAGCACCTGATGTTTTGAAGAAGTTTTTAGAAATTAGAGGTGTTGGCGTTGTCAATGTGGTTTATTTATTTGGGGTGCGTTCTTACCGAGAGAAAAAGCGAATTTCAATTATTGTTGAGTTAGATAAGAACTTTGATGACAATAAAGACGATCGTTTAGGCATGAGTGCTGATCAAAGAAAAATATTTGATACTTATGTATCTTATGCTTCTTTACCGATTACAGAAGCAAGAAATACAGCGACTTTAGTAGAAGCTGCTGCCCTAGATTTTAAATCAAAAGACATGGGGTATAATTCTGCGGTTGAGTTTAATAAAGGACTTAATCAACACATAAAAAAGAATCAGGAGTTAGAAAATGAAAAAGACGATTAAAATATTATTACTTACATTTACTTTATTAACATCTATTGCTTTATTCAAGATTCAAGACAATAGTATTTCTGCGGAAGATACAAGTTTTACGGTTACTTTTGTTGACTATGATGGTAGAGTGATAAAAACAATTGAATGTGAAAGCGCACCTTGTGAAATTATTCCTCCAGCAAAACCTGATGAAAAGGAAAATACTAAATTTTTAAGATGGTCTGTATTTGAAGAAGACTTTGATGATATTAATGAAGATACAACCATTAAAGCTATTTATAGTTTGGATAATAGAGTTTTATCAGTCGGTGGATTCACCATCGTTTTTTACTCTTTCTTTATTGTCATAGGCATTATTGTTGGTTTAACCCTAGGTCTTAGAGAAATGCCTCGTATAGGCATGGAAAAAGATGATCTCATGGATGGATTTTTATGGATTGTTCCTTTAGCGATATTAGGCGCTAGATTGTGGTATGTAATCTTTGAATGGGATAATTTTGTTTATGGTAGTTTTGGACCATCCTTATTAAGGATATTAGGTTTTAGGTCAGGAGAGTTTTCTTTTGCTGATTTCGGTTTAGAAGGCTTAGCCATTCATGGAGCTTTTGTGACTGCGGTTATATTGGCTTATTTCTATACCAGAAAGAAGAAGTTAGATATTTGGAAATTATTAGATGTTGTCGCTGTTGGTTTTATTATTGCACAAGCATTTGGACGCTGGGGTAATTTCTTTAATCAAGAAGCCCATGGTGGCTTGGTTGGCGGCATGAATGATGGTGTTGCTAATTTATCACTTAAAGAACAGTATGAATTTTTAAGACATACTTTACATATACCTGAGTTTATTGTTAATAATATGTTTATGACTAGCGGTAAATTTATTGATGATGTGGGATTCCATCATCCTACTTTCTTCTATGAATCAATGTTAAATTTATTAGGTTTTTCAATTATGATGATTTTAAGAAGAGTTAAGAAGGTTCATTTTGGAGAAATCTTTGCCTTTTATTTAATTTGGTATGGTGGTGTTAGAATTTTTATCGAAACCATGAGAACAGATCCATTAACATTTGAAATTTTTGGTTTAAGTTTAAAATCAGCCATCGTTACTTCAGTCTTAATGATTTTAGCAGGTATTGCAGTTTCAGTATACGTTAGAATGAGAAGAAAGGATGAAACTTACGCTAATAGTAAGCATACCTTTAATTTTAAAAAATGACATAGAAAGTTTGGTGAAATCATGTCATTCGCAAAAGAAGTAAAAAACGAATTACAAAGTTTAAAACATTTAGATTGTTGTAATAAAGCAGAATTATCAGCATTATTACATATCAATGGTTCTATTGAAAAAAACAGTCAAGGCATTAGTATTGTTTTTCAAACAACAAACAATACTGTTGTAAGACGTTTTGTATATTTGTATAAACAAGTATACAATTTGGACTTCTCTTTAATTCAAAAAAAGGTTCATCAGTTTAAATCAAAAGAATTATTTATAGTAAAACTAAATGAATCTGTTAATTCAATCATGAATGACTTATCATTAATTAATAAAGAAGCAATTTTCTTTACTGATGTAGATGATTCTTTAATATCAAAAGAATGTTGTAAGAGAGCTTATTTAAGAGGGGCGTTTCTTGCGACAGGGTCGATTAATTCTCCTAATACAAGCAGGTATCATTTAGAGATTCAGTCTTATTCAGAAACACACGCTTTAATCATTAAAGAAATAGCTGATGAATTTTATTTGAATGCTAAAGTGGCTAAAAATAAGAGAGGTTATATAACTTATTTAAAAGAAGCAGAAAAAATAGCTGACTTTTTAAGAGTGATTGGCGCAAATAATTCTTTGTTTGTTTTTGAAGATACTAGAATTAAAAGAGATTTTAAGAATTCCATTAATCGTGTCATTAACTGTGATATCGCAAATGAAAAAAAAGCGATGGATGCGGCCAATGAACAGTTAAAGCAAATAGAATATGTTGAAAAACATGCAGAGAAGAAATTATCTAAATCAATGAAAGAAGCTATTTTCTTAAGAAAGAAATACCCAGAATCTTCTTTATTAGAATTAAGTTATGCTTCTTTAGAACACTTTGATAAACAAATTTCTAAATCAGCATTAAACCACAGATTTAGATCGATTAAAGACTTAGCCAATAAAATTAAAATTTCAGAGGCTTATCATGATTAAAGGTATAGGTATAGATATTTGTCAAATAAGTAGAATGTCTTTAGATTTATATAAAAAAATATTAACTCATGAAGAAATATTGCTTTATAACGACTTAAAACACGAACAAAGAAAAAAAGAATTTTTAGCTGGAAGATTTTCTGCCAAAGAAGCAATTTATAAAGCTTTGTCAGCTTTAGAAAAAGACATTTATATGCAAGATATTGTGATCCTATATGATGATAAAAATAAACCTTATGTATCTAAACCTATCTATAAAGATAAGCATATTTGGATTAGTATATCCCACGAAAAAGAATACGCAATTGCTCAAGCAATTGTAGAGTCTATAGAAAAGTAAATTAACACTTGAATTATTAGTGTAAATTATGTAAAATTATAATACTGAGGTGATAAAATGGCAACATACACGAAAGGGTACAAAAAGCAAAATTCGCAATTAATGTTATTAAAAATTACACTAGGAGTTATTGGAGCTGTCGCAATTTTACTATTGGCAGCGTTTATCTATGATAAATCAACTGATTGGAAAGATTACTCATCATATGATCATTTAGAAACATATGATCAAGTCTTAAGTCAAAATCAAGAAGATTATGTCGTTTATTTTTATTCAACAAATACTACAAGTCAAGATATTAAAGAAGACGTATTAAAAGTATTAAATGATTTAAGAAAAGAAGACATGACATATCTTGTTGAATATTCTACTGAAACTTTTAAGCAAAGACCTGTAGAAGATGATGAAACTGCTTATACAAGACAAAGTTTATTAGATGATTTAGACATTGACTCAATTACAGCACCTATGATTGTTGTTGTAGCAAATGGTGAACTTGAAGAAGTTATTCTTGGCACAGTCAACATCAATAAATTCTTAATTTCAATTGAAAATGATACTTATGCACCATTTAATGAATAGAGCTAATTAATTAGCTCTTTTTTTTAACAAAACCTCTAAAATATGTTAAAATATTAAGGTAGAAAGTAGGTATTATATGGAATATATAAATGATAAATTGATTGCTGAAGTTGCCAAAAATCAAAATATATCAGTCTCGCAAGTGAAAACTGTATTGGCCTTGTTGGAAGAAGGAAATACAGTTCCTTTTATTGCTAGATATCGAAAAGAAAAGACAGGTTCTTTAGACGAAGAAGAAATAAGAGCCATTCAAAAAGAATATGAGTATAGTAAAAATTTGCAAGATCGTAAAGAAGATATTATTAGATTAATTGATGAAAAAGGAATGTTAACTGAAGAACTAAGGTCTAATATTTTAGCTGCAGATAAATTGGTTGATGTTGAAGATATTTATAGACCTTTTAAAGAAAAGAAGAAAACCAAAGCTACCGAAGCTATAAAAAAGGGCTTAGAACCTTTAGCGGACTTGATGTTAACTTTCCCTAAAGAAGGTGATTTAGATCAGATAGCCAAGGCTTACTTAAATGAAGAAGTATTAACTGTAGAAGAAGCATATGAGGGAGCTAAGCATATTATTGCTGAAAAAGTATCTGATAATGCTGATTACCGTAAATGGATTAGAGAATATACATATAAGAATGGTTTTATTGCATCTTCTGTTAAGAAAAATGCTGAAGATGAATATCAAACCTATCAAATCTACTATGATTATGAAGAAAAACTTAGTCAAGTTAAGTTGCATAGAATATTGGCTATTAACCGAGCTGAGAAAGAAAAAGTGATTAGCTGCAAGATTAATATTGATACAGAAGACATTTTTAGATATTTAAACTCCCAAGTAATTCAAGGTAGATTATCTATTTTTAATGAAATGATTGATGAAGCCATTGTTGATGGTTATAAGAGATTAATTAGTGGTTCAATTGAAAGGGAAATTAGATCTGATTTATCTGAAAAAGCAGAAGACCAAGCCATTCATTTGTTCTCAGAGAATTTAAGATCCTTACTCCTACAACCCCCTTTAAAAGGCCAAATGGTTTTAGGGGTTGACCCTGCTTTTAGGACAGGATGTAAAATGGCTATCATCGACAAATTTGGTAAATACTTAACCAAAGATGTCATTTATCCTCATGAAGCTTATCCAGGGGCTAAGGTTCATCCTCAACAGTTAAATGAAGCAAGAAAAAAAGTCATAGATTTATTGAAAAAATATCCTGTGAATATCATTGCAATTGGAAATGGAACAGCGTCTAGAGAAACAGAGAAATTTATCGTTGACTTGTTAAAAGAAAATCAATTGAGTATTAAATATGTTATTGTTGACGAAGCAGGGGCTTCTGTTTATTCTGCGAGTCCTTTAGCTAGAGATGAGTTTCCTGATTTTCAAGTTGAAGAAAGATCAGCTGTGAGTATAGCAAGAAGAATTCAAGATCCTCTTTCAGAACTTGTAAAAATTGACCCTAAATCCATTGGTGTAGGGCAATATCAACATGATGTTACACAAAATAAGCTAAATGATTCCTTAACTTTTGTTGTGAGTACAGCCGTTAATCAAGTAGGGGTTAATGTAAATACAGCCAGTCAATCTTTATTACAGTTTGTGTCAGGCTTATCAGAGAAAGTTGCTAAAAACATTGTGGCTTTTAGAGAAGAAAATGGGCCATTCACTGATCGTAAGAAAATTAAGAAAGTTAAGAATGTTGGAGAAAAAACTTTTGAACAAGCTATTGGTTTCTTAAGAATTTTTAATTCTAAGAATCCTTTAGATAAAACACCAATTCATCCAGAGTCATATGATTTGGCTAATGATATTCTTGATTATTTAGCTTTAGAAGCTAAAGATATAGGTTCTAAAGAGATGAAAGAGGCTGTTGATAAAGTTAGTGTCAAAGAATTGGCCACTAAATTTAAACAACATGAGATATTGATTCAAGATATTTTAGAAGCTTTTGCTTCTCCAACTAGAGATATTAGAGATGACTATCCACAACCTTTATTAAAAAGCGATTTATTATCCTTAGAAGATTTAAGACCTGGTATGGAAATGCAAGGAACAGTAAGAAACGTTGTTGATTTTGGCGCATTTGTGGATGTGGGAATTAAAGAAGCTGGATTAGTTCATATATCTAAATTAAGCAAAAACTTTGTAAATCATCCGCTTGATGTGGTGAGTGTTGGTAATATAGTCAAAGTATGGGTTTTATCAGTTGATGTTAATCGAAAAAGATTGCAATTATCAATGATCAAACCAGATTAGTTATTTGATTGATTTTAATAAAATATATTATATAATATGATTAGAAGCAATATAAACTAAAGGAGGTTTATTATGGCTAAAGCAAAATATGGTTATGGTTGGTTAATCAAATGGATTGTGGCCGCTATTTTATTAGGTGTTGGTATTTTTATGGCCTTATCTGATGATGTGGTATATACAGTCACAGGTATTACAATTGCTATATATTCTTTATTTAGGGTTTACCCTTTGTTAAAATCATTGGATAAAGAAGTATTAAGAACTATTAATTTAATTGAAATTCTTATTGGCGTTGTTTTAGGTGGTGTTATGATTTACGCTGGTGTTAAGGGTGTCAAGACAGACCAAGCAGAAACATGGTCTAAATTATTTAGATGGTTCTTAGCATTTTTCTTCTATTTAAGAGGAATTATATTCTTTGTTTCTACTACATTTTTTGATGAAAAAACGGAAGTCCCAAAATTCATCTTCCATATCATTGCTATTTCATTAGGGGCAGCCTTAGTCTTGTGGGATAACTTTGATGCTGGAACTTTAGGTTGGTTGTTCTTGTTTGTATCTATCGCTAGTGCAGCTTATTTAGCTTATGATGGATATGGTGGTTATGGACAATACCGTAAATTCTCTAAATCTTTAAATACAAAGAAAGAAAAAGAAGCTCAAGTTAAATACGAAAAAGATCTTCCAAAAGAAGAAATACAAAAAGAAAAAGACCTTCCTAATCAACATCAAGAGGAAGAAGAAAAACAAGAAGAGACTTACATTAGTTAAGAAAAAGAGTTGACAGTTGGTCAAAAATCTAGTAATATAATATGGCTGACTGTTATTGGAGTAATACTCAAGAGGCTGAAGAGGCGCCCCTGCTAAGGGTGTAGGTCGGGTAACCGGCGCGAGAGTTCGAATCTCTCTTACTCCGCCATATAAATATTAAGCAATCCTTAAGGGTTGCTTTTTTTATTATTTTTAAAAAATATATTTGACATTAAGAAAATCATATGTAATATTAACAGTGTTCATATAATTAACAGTGTTCATAGGAGGTAAAAAAAACGACAATAAAAAATGAAAGAATGAAACAAATTTTTATTGATTCTGCCAAGACTATCATTAAAGAAAAGGGTTTAAAATTTGTATCTGCTAGAGAAATTTCTAAAATATCTGGTTATAGTTACACAACATTGTATAATTACTTTGAAAACATCGATTCATTGTTAACTTATGTTGCTGTAGACTATTTAGAAGAATCTTACCAAGAAATGCTTCA
Source organism: Hujiaoplasma nucleasis (assembly GCF_013745115.1). Taxonomy (GTDB): domain Bacteria; phylum Bacillota_I; class Bacilli_A; order Izemoplasmatales; family Hujiaoplasmataceae; genus Hujiaoplasma; species Hujiaoplasma nucleasis. The sequence goes on from NZ_CP051151.1 coordinate 1,338,105, forward strand.
AGCGCTTAAGGGAACAAATGATATTAAGAAAAAGATTATTGTAGCATCTAAAACTTATTTTTCATTCATGTATAATCATCCCTCTATTTTTAAAATAGTTTTTATTAATGATTTTGGAGTAGAAGTTGAAAGTATGTCCTATAAGCTTATACCTAAAGTAACTATATTGTTAAGAGAGTTACTAAAGGATTTAAAGGATAGGCAAATCACTTTAGATAGAGATATATTATTTGAATTGATTTCAAGTTCAATCCACTCAAAATTAATGTTCGCTATTTTCAAAAGAAGTCCTATAAAATATGACGATTTACTAATGATGATTGAAAAAGAATTGAATATATTAATAGGTGATATCAAATGAAATAGAGAATAATGATTTTCCTAGGTATTTTTATAGGTTTTGTATCTATAATAGCATTAACAATGTACATTAAAATCAATCAAAATGCTGATAAGATATTGGATAACGAGATTGAAGAAGTCGATTTAAAAGAAGTAGAGGATGGTCTATATGAAGGCGAATACTATTCTGAAGGCATAGGTTTAATAGTACATGTAGAAGTAAAAAACCATGAAATTATTAGCATTGAATATGAAAACCATCAATACGGACAAGGGTACAAAGCAGAAGCTATAAAAGAATCAATTATCCATTCACAATCGGTTTTAGTTGATGATGTGTCTGGAGCGACAATTTCCAGTCGTTGTATTAAATTAGCGATCATAGATGCGTTGAAGGAGGCATAAGTTATGAATAAAATATTATTAGTGTATGCAAGCAAAAAAGGGATGACAGAAACATTGGCTGAACTTATAAAGGAAGATTTAGGTCAAATAGATTTAGTAAATATTAATGAAAAACAAGCAGACCCAAAACTTTATGACAAGATTATTATAGGTAGCCCTATATATATAGGAAAGATTCATAAAAAAATTAAAGCATGGATTCAACAGAACCAAGATAGCTTATTATCAAAAACCACTGCTGTGTATTTATGCGGTATGAACTTTAACGAAGAAAAACAAGTTATAGAAAATAATTTTACTAAATCAGAGATTAACCATCTCTTCATCAAATACTTAGGTGGGGCATATAGATTTGATCGTTTGAATTTTTTAGAGAAATTTATGATCAAAAAGATTACTGGAGAAAGTCAATCAAGACAAGAGATTCATCAAGACGTTTTTAAGGAACTTATTTCTTATATACAAGCTTAAAGAGGAGATATCCTCTTTTTTATTAGATATTTATCTAATTATATCTATTTTTTTGGGCAATACCTAATAAAGTTTAAAAAAATTAGATAAATATCTAATATTCTACTTGACATTTGATAGATATCGATTTATAATATAATTGCCTAAGAAGATAAGAGTGTTATTAAGGAGTGATTTTATGATTCAAAATGAATGTTGTTTGATTGACACGTTTGAAAAACTTCAAGTTTTGCATAAGTCCATTCACTTAAATACTATTAAATATATCCATGAAGTATATTACAAGAAACATAAACTTGTAAATCGTTTAAATCATAAAGGAGGTAGTGGAGATGAAAAATAATAAGAATACACATCAAGAACATAGCGTTTATGTATTAGATTTTATGAATACAGCTCAAATAACTTATTGGGATCAATTTAAGAACCATAATAATAAATAAGTGATATATATTGTGGTTTATTAAAGAATTAATCAAAGGAGGAAAATGATGAAAAATAAAAATAATACTCGTCAAGGGAATTCTGTTTATATGCTTGATTTATTAAATACACCACAGTTAACATATTGGGATCAGTTTAAAGATCAAGATAAAAAATAAGGAGTCTTTTTATGAATAAGAAATTACTAAAAAATAAAAACTATATGTTATTGGTGATAGGGAATTTTGTTTCCTTAATTGGAAGTAATATTCAACAGTTTGTTTTATCCTTATATGTTTTAGCCTTAACAGGATCGGCGACAATATTCGCTTCTATGTTGGCTATTTCTATTTTACCTAGGATTTTATTATCACCCATAGCAGGTGTTTTTGGAGATTGGTTTGACAAGAAAAAATCAATTGTGATTTTAGATATTACTAACGCCCTTGTATTGCTGGCATTTGGTATATATGTTTATTTATATAATGATTTAACCATTGGTTTAATCTACTTATTGGTTATTTTGTTAGAAATCACTGAAATTTTCTTTCATTCTTCTATGTCAGCGGTTATACCATCTGTTGTACAAGAGGATGAATATTTAGAAGCTAATTCTTTAAGAATGATGCTTGTATCTTTTGGCCAACTTTTGGCACCTGTTTTTGGGGCTTTAATCTATGGAGCTTTTGGCTTATTGGTTGCCATTTTGATTAATGCTTTATCATTCTTTTTATCGGCTCTTAGTGAAATGTTCATTAAAGTCCCAAAAACAAAAAGTGAATCAAATGTTAGATCAGTTTCTGGCTTTAAGAAAGATTTTTCTGAAGGTATTATATTGGTTAAGCATTCAAAACCTATTAGAACCATTATGGCCATGGCAGTTATTGTTAACTTTTCCATTTCGCCTTTCTTTTCTGTAGGACTTATCTTTTTGTTAAAAGAAGTATTGGTTCAATCAGATATGAGGTTGGGTTTATTGCAAACAGTATTATCGGCATCAATGATTTTGGCTCCGATACTCTTATTAAAAAAATTAAAAACAATGAGACTTGGGGATGTCTTAATGAAAAGTTTCTTTATTATGGGGACATTAATAGTCTTAATATCTTTCAGTATACATTCCAGTTTAGCAAGTTTAGCTGATGGGTTAGCGTCTTATATTTATGTCTTAGTGATCTGTTTTATCATCGGAATCTTGGTGACTGGTGTTAATATTTCAGTAGGAACTCTTATTCAAAAAATCGTACCTTTAGAATTTATGGGAAGAACATCAACGGTTTTAGGATTATTTTCTACCATAGCAATTCCAATTGGACAGATGATTTTTGGTTACTTATATGATATTATAAATCCAGGCTTTGTTTTTATTCTCAATGGATTGGTTATTTTAGGGACAGTTCTTTTCTTTTACAAGAGAATGCACCTTATTGATGATTATGACAAAGAAGAAGTTAAAGAAAATTTAGTGGAAAGAAGTGTGTTAGTCAATGAAATTTAAATTTAACGAAGATGTATCAAGGATTTATGATTATTTGTTATTTCCAAGACTTTATTTTTACAAGTATGATTATGAAGAAAATAAGAACGATGACTTGAAAAGTGTGATTCATGAACAATATTTAGAAATGGCTGAAAGATTAAATGAAAAATTAAAGCCATATGAAAAAGAAATATCTCAATATTTTCAAAAAAGTATTTATTCAAGTTATGACTATCCTAATATTTTGACACATGCATTCCCTGTCGAAGGATACACTGATGAACATCAATATTTAGAAAGTATTTTAGATGTAGATGATTCTGAATTTAAAGATAAACTTATTAAATCTTTGGTTACCATGGAAGATGATGAAGATGAAAAAATATCAGTAGATGAATTAAATTCAACTGAGTATATTAATAACTTAAAGATTGATTCAGCTAATAAATGGAATTTATTTTTGATGGTTCAAAATCCAAAGAAATATTTAAAAGATTATATTGTTTTCTTGAAAACAGTTGAACCATTATTTTATAATACATATAATCAATTTAAGGATGAACTTATTGAAGTTGGGATGGATATTTCTGCTAGGTTGTCAAAAAATACTGCTCAATCATTTAAGAAAATAACTCAAAATTTAATTAATTATGAATTTTCTAATCGCGAAGTTTGTAACTTATATGTATCAGCTATGTTTCCTTATTCTGTAAGATTAATGGGAGACCACAGAATCGTATGGGGATTAAAATCTGAATTTTCATTTAAGAAAGTAAGTGAAATCAATGAAAACCAACTTAGTCAAAGGGTTAAAATTTTTAAAGCTTTAGGTGATAAAACTCGCTATGAAGTTTTAAAAATGATTTCAAATGGACATAGTTCTATAAAAAATATTGCTGAGAAATTAGATGTATCAAGCGCAACAATTTCTTATCATGTCAATGAATTTTTAACGACAGGAATCATAAGTATTAATAGAGATAAAGATAAAAAGGCTGGTTATAGAATTGATTATCATAAACTAAATGAGGTTATAAGCGGTTTAAAAGAAGATTTAAATTTTGAATGAGATGATGATATGGAGTGAATACTTCATATCATTTTTTTCTTAGTGATAAATATTATATAATGAGTTAAGGGGGAACTTATGAATAAAATGATAGAATCAGCCTTATTATCAAACCATGCAACACTAGGTGTCCATTGGATTTATGATCATGAATATATAAAAAAGTTATCAGATACTCGTTCTATATTGTTTATGAAACAAGATAAGTCTATATTTGATAAAGCTAAAACATCGTTTTTTGTTTATGAAAATAATCAATATTCAGTTCAAGGAGAAATACTAAAGTGGCTTTATGAAGCTTTAGAAGATAATCCTCTTTTATCAGCGAAGGACTTTGATGATATTTTATATAAACAATTTAAGCCAGGTGGATATAATCAGGGTTATGTTGAAAAATATGGGAAGTTACAAGTCTTTAATCGTTTAATAGATGAGTTAAATCTTTCAATGGATAAACAAGTGATAAATGACCAACAAATGGTCGCTTTTGTTCCTTATATTGTATTTAAAGCTTTGGGAAGAGATTTTTCTGATGCCATGGATTTTGTAAAAATTTATAGTGATGATCCAATCTACGAAGAATTTTTTAAGATGTTTGATTTATTGTTCGACTACTTGAAAGTATTTACTTTACAAGAAGCTTTAGAAAAAGCAATTACTGAATGCCCTAATCATTTTGAACTTGCTTTTAAAAAAGCATTAGAAGTGAAAGACACTGATGAATTTATTGAAAAATACGCTGGAAGGGCTTGTCCATATAAACATGCTTTACCAGTCATTGTTCACCTTTTATATCACTATTCTTCTTATGAAGACGTAACAATGGCTAACGCTCTTATTGGTGGTGCATCAGCGGATAGGGGTTTGTTATTGGGAGCGATATTATCTGAAGTTTATAGGATACCTGAAAAATGGTTATAAAAAAAAGGACAATTTTTGTCCTTTTAGTTTGCTTTGATTAAAGCACTTATTTCTTCATTTTCTAATAATTTTCCACTTGAAACAACTTTATCATTGATGACCATGGCTGGAGTAGATAAAACATTATAAGCTGATATTTCCATCATATCTGTGACTTTTTCTACTTGAGCCTCAATGTTTTCTTTTCTTAATACGTCTTTGATTCTTGTTTCTAATCTTTGACACTTTTTACATCCTGAACCTAATACTTTAATTACCATTTGTTGCCTCCTTATATAAATATATATTCAAAAATATTAAATAAATAACCTGTGATGATAATACCAGCTGTTACAATACCCACAAATGTGAGAAGCAGTTTAAATTTAACGACTTTCTTGAGTAGAATTAAAGATGGTAGACTTAATGCTGTAACAGCCATCATAAAGGCTAATACAGTTCCTATACCAACGCCTTTTAATACCAAAGCTTCAGCGATAGGTAGGGTTCCAAATATATCAGCATACATTGGGATTCCTATAATTGTTGCGATAAATACAGAGAACGGGTTTTCTTGTCCAAGAACTTTTGAAATTATTTCTTCTGGGATATATCCGTGTATTATGGCACCAATACCAACACCTATGAATATATAAATCCAAACTCTATGAATGATTTCTTTAACTTGGTCAAAAGCATAAAGACGTCTTTCTTTTTTTGTGAGTTCTGGGTTTTCTATATCAATGCTTTCTTTGTTTTTTGTTACAAATTCTTCAACATATTTATCCATCTTAAAAATTGATATCAGTGTGCCCCCAATAACTGCGATAATGATACCAACAACTACATAAGCTAGTGCAATGGTCCAATTGAAGATACTAGCAAGTAAAATGACGGAAGCTAAATCAACAAGCGGAGAAGATATAAGAAATGAGAAAGTTACCCCTACAGGTAAACCGGCTTTAGTAAAGCCAATAAAAATAGGAATAGAAGAACATGAACAAAAAGGGGTAAGTGTGCCTAAGAGTGCACCAACAATATTGGCTTTAACACCTTTAATTTTAGATAGTATTTTTCTTGTTCTTTCGGGTGTAAAGTAACTTTGTATATAAGATGATATGTAGATTAATATTGATAATAATAAGAAGATTTTTATAACATCATATATGAAAAAAGATAAGCTTGAAAATAACATTGTGCTTTCATCTATTTGAAACCATTCTCTAAGTATATATTGGACTGCAGATTCCAGCCATGTCATTTTTAAGAAAATATCATTAATAGTGATAAAAAAATCTTTCATTTAAACACCTCACATTATTTCGCTATTTTTACTATATCAAATGAACAAGTATTTACAAAGCGATATTGTCTTTTTCTTTCTAACATAGTAAAATGGAGAAAATGAAGAGGTGTATAAATGAAAAGATGTATCTATTGTGGTAGGGAAAATGATTCTCATAGCAAATATTGTAAATATTGTGGCGAAGCTTTAAATGTGAATGTCTTTGATGATGATCCTACCAATGATGATCAGAAACGTCAAGACAATCAACATATTCACTGTCCAAAATGTGATTCGACAAATATCTATATGATGACTAGAGAAGGCTCTGATTTTAATGAGTCTAACGCTTGTTGCGGACTATTGTTATTTGGACCTCTAGGTTTGTTGTGTGGATTAAGCGGAAAGAAAGAATCAATAACCTTTAGGAAGTGTGGTCAATGTGGACACGAATTCTGAGAGAAGATGGCTAAGATTAATGAAGATTGGCAAGAATTTAGGCTGTCATCAAAAGTCATGCAGATCTTTCTTTTATAAAAATTATCAGTTTCCCTTATGCGCAAGATGTACTGGTATTGTTATAGGTGAATTGCTTATAGGGCCAATCGTTATTATGTTTGGTTTTAATAATATTTATCTTAATCTTGCTTTATTATTGTTGATGGCTATTGATGGTTTGTTGCAGTATTATCATATCTTAGAATCAAACAATATAAGAAGATTATTAACAGGTTTAGGGGCAGGTTATGCCATGACTTCTACCTTAGTATGGTTTATTAAATGGATAATAAAATAAAAGTTTCTGTTTTTAGACAGAAACTTTTTATTATTATTCTATATTTTCTTTTGGATTTTCATTTGTATCTTGGATGACTTCAACTTCGTCTTCCTCTTTTGCAATTAAGGCAATGGTTTTGACAAATTGTTCATCCATTAAATTAATGATTTTTACCCCTTGAGTTGCACGTTTAGAAATAGAGATTTGTTCAATCGGTGTACGTATGATCATTCCTTGGTTTGAGACCACCAAGAGATCTTCATCACCTATAACAGATACCAGCTTAGCAAGCGGACCATTCTTATCGGTGACATTTATAGTTTTAACACCCTTACCACCTCTATTTTGAGAGCGATATTCATCAACTTCAGTACGTTTACCATAACCTAATTTGGTAATGGCTAATACTTGATTTTGATCTTCAGAGACGACAGTTACGCCAACAACTGATTCATCTTTAACAAGGTCAATACCCTTGACCCCAGAAGCAGTTCTTCCCATTGATCTTACTTGTTCTTCATGGAAGCGAATGGCTTTACCGTTAGAAGCTCCAATGATAATATCTCTTGTGCCATCTGTGAATTTAACTGAATGTAAGGTATCTTGATCTTTTAAATTGATGGCTCTAATACCATTGGCTCTAATATTCTTGAAGTCTTGAACCGATGTTCTCTTAACAATTCCATTGCTAGTTGTGAAGAATAAATAACCTTCCTCAAAATCTTTTAAGGTCATGCAAGTCGCAAGCTCTTCGCCTTCATTTAGATCAAGTAAATTAACGATTGGCAAGCCTTTTGATGTCCTACCAAAGTTAGGAATTTTATAGCCTTTCATCTTATAAACTCGACCAAGTGTTGTGAAAAATAGTAGATAATCATGAGTAGATGTAAAGATGATAGAATCAATAACATCATCTTCGTTTAATTGCATACCTGTTTTACCTCTACCACCTCTGTTTTGAGCGCGGTAAACGTCTATATTCATGCGTTTTACATAACCGTTGGTAGTGATAGCAATGATTACATCTTCCACAGGGATTAAATCTTCATCATCTATGTCATAATCACCAAATAAGTCAATTTCTGTTCTTCTTTGATCCCCAAATCTTGATTTGATATCATTGGCATCATCGATTAAGATTTGATTTTGTTTCTCTTTACTGGCTAAAGTTTCTTGTAAATCATTAATCGTTAAATTAAGTTCATTGATTTCATCTTCAATTTTACTTCTTTCAAGTCCAGATAAACGTCTTAATTGCATTTTAAGAATTTCTTTGACTTGTTTGTCTGATAGATTAAATGCTTGTATTAATCTTTCTTCAGTGTCATCATAAGAATCTCTAATAATCTTTATCACTTCATCAATATTGTTTAAAGCGATGATATAACCTTCTAATATATGTAAGCGATCTTTAGCTTTGTTTAAATCAAAATTAGTTTTTCTAACCAATACTTCAACTTGATGCAAGTAGTAGTATTTAATCATATCTTTTAAGTTAAGAACGACTGGCTTATCATCAACAAGTGCCAACATATTTGCGCCAAATGATACTTGTAACTGAGAATTTTTATAGAGGTTATTTAAGAGTACTTCTGGATTGATATCTTTTCTAAGTTCGATGACAATCCTCATACCTTTTCGGCTTGATTCGTCTCTTAAATCAGTAATGCCTTCAATTTTTTTATCTTTGGCTAGTTGGGCAATTCTATCGATTAAAGTGGTTTTATTAACTTGGTAAGGAATTTCGGTAATAATGATTTGTTTCTTTCCATTAGCAAGTTCTTTTATTTCTGATTTAGCTTTGACACGGATAATGCCCCTACCTGTTTTATAGGCTTGTACAATACCTGATTGTCCAAGGATAACGCCCCCTGTAGGAAAATCAGGACCTTTAATATACTCCATTAAATCATCGATGTCGATGTCATTATCTTTGATATACGCTGTGTAACCATCAATAACTTCTGATAGATTGTGAGGCGGTATATTAGTGGCCATACCAACAGCAATACCAGTAGCGCCATTCACTAATAGATTAGGTATTCTTGATGGCAATACTTTGGGTTCGGTTTCACTGCCATCATAGTTTTCTATGAAATCAACAGTGTCTTTTTTTAAGTCTTTTAATATTTCAGAAGCAATCTTATCCATTTTAGCTTCGGTATAACGCATGGCCGCAGCTGGATCTCCATCAATTGAACCGAAATTACCGTGTCCATTGACTAACGGATAACGATAAGAAAAGTCTTGTGCCATTCTGACCATAGCATCATAGATGGCTGAATCACCATGAGGATGGTATTTACCCATAACATCCCCAACGATTCTCGCTGATTTTTTATAAGATTTATCTGGGGTTAGTCCAAGTTCATCCATACCATATAAAATACGTCTGTGAACTGGTTTTAAGCCGTCTCGGACGTCTGGTAATGCTCTAGCAACAATAACGCTCATAGCATATGAAAGGAAAGATGTTTCCATTTCATTGGTGACATTGATTTCTTTTATTTTATCATTGGTTTTTATTTGGATGTCGTCGATATTTTCTTTGTTAAAATCGTCCATAAATCTCTCCTTTTACACATCTAAATTCTTAACGTATTCAGCGTTTTCATTGATAAAATCTTTACGACTTTCAACATCATCACCCATCAACATTGAGAATACTTGATCTGCTTTTATTGCATCATCAATAGTTACTTGTAATAAAGTTCTTTCCTCTGGATTCATGGTTGTTTCCCAAAGTTGTTCAGGATTCATTTCCCCAAGACCTTTATACCTTTGTAAATTTGGTCTACCTTCATTTAAACTCATTATGTTTTCAAGTTCTTTGTCTGTATAAGCGTATTGGATGTTTCTTCCATATTGAATCTTGTATAGAGGTGGTTGAGCAATGTATATGTATCCTTGTTCTACCAAAGGTTTTAAATATCTAAATAAGAATGTTAATAAGAGGGTTCTAATATGGGCTCCATCAACATCGGCATCGGTCATAATGATGATTTTATGGTATCTTAGTTTACTGACATCAAACTCTTCACCAATACCTGTGCCAAAGGCTTGAATCATTGAAAGGATTTCTTTGTTTTGTAAGGCTCTGTCTAAACGTGTTTTTTCAACATTTAGTACTTTTCCTCTTAAAGGAAGAATGGCTTGAAACTCAGAATCTCTACCTTGTTTTGCTGATCCACCAGCTGAATCTCCCTCCACTATATATATTTCAGCTTTTTCAGCATCTCTAGAACGACAATCTGCTAATTTAGAAGCGAAGCCTAAGGCATCTAGAGGTGATTTTCTTCTGGTAGCTTCTCTTGCTTTTTTAGCCGCAATTCTAGCTCTTTGAGCCATTAATGCTTTTTCAATAATAACTTTAGCGGCATTAGGGTTTTCAAGTAAAAATCTTTCTAAACCTTCAGACATAATGGTTGCGACAGCTTTTCTTGCATCAGAAGAACCTAATTTTGATTTTGTTTGTCCTTCAAATTGCGGGTCTGGATGTTTCACTGAAACAATAGCAATTAAACCTTCTCGAGTATCTTCGCCTAGAAGAGACTCATCTTTCTTGAATATGCTATTGTTCTTACCATAGTTATTTAAGACCCTTGTAAGGGTTAATTTAAAACCTTCAACATGAGTACCCCCTTCAGGGTTGGTGATATTATTGGTAAATGGATAAATATTATCAGCATAACCATCATTATATTGAAGAGCTATTTCAACCATAATATTATCAACTTCACCTTCAAAATAAGCAATCTCTGAATGTAAAACATCTTTTCCTTTATTTAGAAAACCAACATATTCTTTAACCCCACCTTGGTATACATAGTCTTTATTGACGATTTTTAATTCATCTCTAGAGTCAGTGATGGTGAAACGAATTCCTTTGTTTAGAAAGGCTAATTGTTGGATTCTTGTTCTTAAAATTTCAAAATCGTATACATGAGATTCAACAAATATCTCTGGGTTTGCTAGGAAAGTTACAATGGTTCCTGTTCGTTTTGTATCAGAAATACAATCAAGTTCTTTCTTTAAGAAACCATTTTCAAATTCAATGATATATTGTTTGCTATCTTTATGTATTTCTACAGTCATATAAGTCGATAGTGCGTTTACAACTGAGGCTCCAACACCATGTAGCCCACCAGAAACTTTATATGAATTATGGTCGAATTTACCACCAGCATGCAAGGTAGTATAAACGGTTTCTACTGAAGGTCTCCCTGTTTTTGGATGAACATCAATAGGAATACCTCGACCATTATCTTCAACTCTAATCACATCACCAGGTAATATTTCTACATGGATGGTATCACAATAACCAGCGAGTGCTTCGTCAACTGCATTATCTACGATTTCCCATACTAAATGGTGTAATCCTCTAGGGCCGGTTGTACCAATGTACATACCTGGTCTTTTTTTTACAGCTTCTAAACCTTCTAGAATCTGAATGTTATCGGATGTATATGTTTTGTTTTCACTCATGTTTGTGCCTCCTAATATAGTGATTTCTAACATAGAATATATTTGCTTCTTTTAATATTTTATCTTGAATATGATTGATGCTTGTTGTCGTAATGATGGTTTGTAAATGAGATTGATTTAAGTAATTAATCAGTTTATTTTGTCTTGTTTCATCTAATTCCGAAAAAACATCATCCAAAAGAAGAATAGGGCTTTCTTTTTTCTTTTCATAAATGATCTCGGTGACAGATAAAACTAAGGATAAAATCATGATTCTTTGTTCACCTTGAGATGAAATATCCGAAGAAAGACTCTGGTTAATATAAAAACCATAGTCATCCCTATGGGGACCATTGGTGGTTGTTTTATAAAATAAATCTTTTTTATAATTTTCCTTCAGTGTGTTTTCGATATTAGCAGAAATAGAAGGTATATAGACAAAATCAAACTGATGTTGAGAATTAGATAAATAGGGATGAATATCTTTTAGATGCAAATTGATATCTTTGATAAACACTTGTCGGTATTGGATAATCTTTTCAGCTGATTTAGCCAATTGCTCAGTATAAATATCGAGTAAAGTCATGTCTGGTTTTCTATCTTCAGATAGTTGTTTAATCAATTCGTTTCTTTGTTTTAATTGGTTTTTGTAATTTGATAATTCAAGAAGATAGTTTTTATCCATTTGACCTATGATTGAATCGATAAAATAACGTCTATCTTTAGGCGGGCCCTTGATAAGGTTCATATCTTCAGGCAAAAAAGAGACAACATTGACATGACCTATATAATCAGAGAGTTTTAAAATATCATGGCCATTCAAATTAATTTTCTTTTTATTTTTTGAAATAATAACCTTAAGGTCTTCTTTGCCCTTTTCACTTAATAAAGACAAATGAATTCTTGAAAACTCTTCATTGAATTTGATTAAATTAGCATCCTCTGTTTTATAAGACTTAGCTAAAGACAAAAAATATATCGCTTCTAGTAAGTTGGTTTTACCACTACCGTTAGGACCTATCAGTAGATTGACTCCTTCACTAAAAGCAATATCTTGTTTGTGATAACCTCTATAGTTGTATAAGGACAAATGACTAATTTTCATTTTGAACAATCTTATAAGTTTTATCTAAAATTTTGACTCTATCATTTGGGTATAATTTCTTTCCTCGACGATTGTCAAATTCATCATTGATCATCACCTTATTGTGACTTAAAAAATGTTTAACTTCGCCTCCAGAACTCACCAAACTAAGTAGCTTTAGTAATTGCCCTAAAGTGATGTATTCAGTATGTATTTTTATATTGTTCATAAAAACCACCTATATTATATTATATATATATATTATATAATATTTTGGCTTTTTTTTCAATGAAATCTACCATATAAAACATGAAAAAAAGATACCTAAAAGGTATCTTTTATGAATTGATTTTATCTAAAAATTCTACCATGGTAAATAACCAATGTTTCTTTAAATTAACAGTGTCCAAAATGATGTGAATTTGTTCGTTTTTATAAGCGAATCGAATGTCTTTAGAAACATCTAAACCACTTTTGAAAATTTGGTCTCCAGCCATTTTTTTTGTGCTTTCTTTTGAGACAATTAAAACTCGTTGAGATTTAGTATCTTTGATTTTTTCAATATCTAAGGATTTTGTTAAATATTCAAAAAGTTGTTCATATATATAGATTTCTAAATCAATGGAGTAATGACCAAATCTATCTTTGATTTCAGATAACAATTCTACGACTTCTTTTAAAGAACGAACATTTTTTATTTTCTTATGCATTTCAATCTTAATATAATCATCTTCGATATAGTCTTTATCAATAAATTTAGATACTTTGGCTTTAACACCTTTATTTTCAGTGCTTTCTATTTCTTTACCTTGCACTTTATGAATTTCTTCTTCAAGAATTTTCATATACATATCAATTCCTACAGAATCGATAAAACCTGATTGTTCTTTTCCAAGAACATCACCTGCACCTCTAATAGATAAATCTCTTAAAGCTATTTTAAAACCGCTACCTAATTCAGTAAATTCTTTAATGACTTTTAATCTTTTTTCTGCTTCAGGGGTTAATCTTTTATTTTTCTCATACATGAGGTATGCATAAGCGATTTTATTAGACCTACCTACACGTCCCCTAATTTGGTATAACTGTGATAAACCTAACATATCTGCATCATGAACAATTAAGGTATTGGCATTTGGAATGTCAATTCCAGTTTCAATGATGGTTGTTGAAATAAGAACATCTAATTCTTGGTTTATAAATTGGTCAATGATATTTTCTAATTGATTTTTCGACATTTGGCCATGAGCAATACCTATTTTTGCATAAGGAACAATGTCTTGAATCTGATCAGCGATAAAATCAATTTGGCTGACTCTGTTAAATAAGTAAAAGACCTGACCTTTTCGAGCCAACTCTCTTTCAATAGCGTCTCTTAATATAATTTTATTTCTTTCAAGAACATAAGTTTGAACAGGATATCTATTTTCAGGAGCTGTTTCAAGTAAACTCATATTCTTTACTCCCATGATTGCCATGTTTAATGTTCTTGGAATTGGAGTTGCGGAAAGGGATAAGACATCAATATTTACTTTCATTTCTTTAATACGTTCTTTATGTAAAACACCAAAACGTTGTTCCTCATCGATAATTAATAGGCCTAAATCCTTGAATTCGATATCTTTACTTAATAATCTATGGGTTCCAATTAAAATGTCTATATGACCGGATTTGATGCCTTGTAAGACTTGTTTTTGTTCTTTTGAAGAGATAAATCGATTGATAAGCTTTACATTAATACCAAAATCAGTCATTCTGTTTTTAAAGGTTTCGTAATGTTGTTTAGAAAGAACTGTCGTAGGTGCTAAGTACGAAACTTGTTTTTTATTTAATACAGCTTTGAAAGCTGCTCTTAAAGCAACCTCAGTTTTACCAAAACCAACATCACCGCATATAAGGCGGTCCATAGGTGTTGTTTTATTCATGTCTTTAAAAACTTCTTCTATGGTTTTAACTTGATCTTGAGTTTCGATATACTCGAAAGTTTCAGAAAATTCATTTTCTAAATCAGGGAAATTTTCGTAAGAAAAACCTTGGCTTTTTTCTCTTCTTGAATATAAATCAATTAATTGATCAGCTATTTCTTGAACTTGTTTTCTTACACGTTCTTTAGCTTTTGACCAAGATTTACCACCTATTTTAGAAAGTTTAGGGCTAAAGCCTTCGCTTGCAGAATATTTATGTATTTGATCAATAGCGTCTAAAGTGATATAGAGTTTATCTTTATCTTGGTATTCAATATGGATGTAATCAGTTTCTTGTTGACCAAAGGTCATGGTCTTAATTTCTAAGAATTTACCAATACCATAGTGGTAGTGAACGACATAATCTCCGGGTTTTAAATCGTTAATTCCAGATAGTTTTGTGGATCTTTTATAGACAGAGATATAATCACCGCGTTTGCGTTGGATAGATCTTTTCCTTAAAGCTTCTTCAGTAATTACTTTTGTTTCAAATGTTCTTGAATGAAAATTAAATACTTGGTCATCAAGGATTAAGTTGATGGCATTACTTTTTATTTGTTTATTTAATATATATTCTATATTTTTGTTTTTTAATAGTTTAGCGAATTCATGCATGTATTTTTCGTCTTGAAAAGCAAGAACATGGGTTAATTTATTTTTATTTTTCTCTAAGTCATTAAAGAAATATTCGAGGTTTTCATTGTAGGTTGTGACTGATTCACCAAAAATAGAATAGGTATAAGGGAATTTTTCTTTATAGAAGAAATCTAGGTAATCAATTTTTATTGAAGTAAGTCTATCAACTTCTAAAAAATCATACAAAAGATTAAAGCGCATTTTTGGATAATCATTTGCTTGTTCATACCACTCTTTAATTTCTTCAATTAGTATTTGATTTTGGTCGAGAATTCGATGGTAATCAAGAAAAAATGTATGGGCATTATCTGCTAAATCTAAGAGTGTTGTATGTTTTTCTGTCATAAAAGGAAGGTATCTACTTAAACGATCTAATTCATCTCTTTGACTTAATTTTTGCAAATCATCATCAACTTGTTTAAGAGAGTCTTCTGATAAATTTAAATCCTCAATGTGTAACTTTATTTTTTCTTTTAAGATATTGAACTCCTGATCATCATAGAAGAAATCGGTCATAGGAGTTATTCTAAATTCGTTAACTTGGTCAATAGAACGTTGACTGTCTAAATCAAATGTTTTTATAACATCGACTTCATCTCCAAAAAAATCTAAACGATAAGGATTGTCTGTGTTTATTGGGAATATATCAAGAATACCGCCTCTTATGGCGAAATCACCAATTTTCTCTACAGTATATTGATGGTTATATCCTAAATTTATAAGTGTTTCCTTTAGTTCTTGGATATTATATTGATTGCCTTTTCTTATGGTCATCATGGCTTGAGACCATTTGTTTTTATTGAAGAGTGGTTTTAGAATACCATATAAATTTACCACAACAATTCTAGGATTATGATTGATAATTTTGTCGATAGTGTTGATTCTTTCTAATCTAAATTCATTAGATGAAACCAATAGCTCATTGGTCAAAAATTCATCTTGAGGGTAAAAATTGACTTGGTCTTTTTCCAGTACTCTAGAAAGTTTGTCATAGACCAATTGAGAAGTATAAAGATTTGGAGTAACAATAAAAAAGGTTTGATTAAGTTTTTTGTAAAGTGATAAAAGCACCAAGAGAGCATTATCTTCATTGGTGTTGTTTATATAGATATTTTGTTTGGCTTTTACTTTGTTAGTGATTTCTTGTAAAAGGGGATTTTTTTGAATATGTTTTAGGATATTTTCCATAGGACCTCCACGTGCTTTTAGCGAGTTATAAACTCGCTAGGGGTATAAGATATTTTATTTTCTACTTTGAATTTTATAGGCTGTATATAAAATTAACTTTTTTGGAAAGAACCTTATAAAGAATTTTAAAAGTTTCATTTTAAATCCTGGAATAATGGTTGACTTATTTTTATTTATACCTTTAAGGATATGATGAACACACTTTTCTACAGGCATACTTTTAAGTTTTTGATTAGAACCTGCCACTTTTCCAAACTCTGTATGAACAGGTCCTGGAGATACAGTGATAACTTTTATATTTTTCTTTTGTTTTTTCAATTCATAGTTTAAGGCTTCTGAATAAGATGTAACATAAGCTTTGCTTGCTGCATATGAAGCTAATTTTGGTGTTGGGATATAGGATGCCATAGAAGATATATTGATGATTTTTCCTTCGGTCATATGGTCTATAGCGAATCGTGTTAAATGATGAAGTCTTTTTATATTTAATTCAATCATATCCATTTCGTCTTGGAGGTCAATGGATGTAGAGACACCAACTTTTCCAAAACCAGCATTGTTAATCCAAAGGTCTATCTTTAAGGTGTTTATTTCTATTAGCAACTGTTTTGTTTGGTTTTGATCTAATAAGTCTGTTTGAAAGATTAAGATGTCTTGCTTATTAAACATATCTTGTATTTCTTTGAGTCTTTCAATTCTCCTAGCAATCAAGATGAGATCATAGCCTTTATTTGCTAGTTCAATAGCAAGTTTTCTACCTATTCCAGAAGATGCTCCAGTGATGAGTGCTCTCATAAATCCTCCTTTTTCCCTTACAATTATATCATGGCTTATTGATATTGACCAATAATTTGAAAACTTGATATTTATTTATTAAAATACCAATTGACAACGCTTTCATATTTCAGTATAATGACTGTGTAATTTAAAGCACAGAGGCGCGTTTCATTGGTATTTTATACTGTTTTCTTTTTAGGCAAAGTTGTATAAAAGAAGGAATGAATCGCCGAAAGTATAGGGTCTACCTAAGGGTTCTTTACTTGGTATTTAAACAGACAGTTTAAATATTGCCATATTTATTATGGAGAGCTGTTATATTTTTTTAAATATAACGGCTTTTTTTATTTTAAAAACGGAGGTTAAATATGAATCAATTGACAATCCAACAAATTAAAGTTGGAGATTTTGCGTCGACCAAAAAAGTATTTCTGGAAGAAGATGTTTTAAAATTTGCGGAGGTTTCGACTGATTACAACCCTGCACATGTGGATAAGGAGTATCCAAAACAGACCATGTTTAAAAAGCAAATTGTTCATGGCATGTTGGTGGGCTCTTTGTTTTCTGCAATTTTTGGAGTTCAGTTGCCAGGTTTAGGTAGTATTTATACCAAACAATCTTTAAAGTTTACTAGACCAGTATACTTCGGTGATGAAATCGAAGCTACTTGTAGTGTTAAAGAAATAATTGTGGATAGAAATAGAGTTATCTTTGATTGTGTAGCTAAAAATCAAAATGGTGAAGTGGTTATTGTTGGCGAATCTGAAATTATGCCACCTAGGGAGACGAAAAATGCGTAGATTTATAGATGGAGATTATTTTAAGTCTTTATTAAAAGATGGAATGAGTATTCATGTTGGTGGGTTTTTAACCAATGGTTCACCTGAAGTATTAATTGATTTAGTGGTAGAGTCTAACGTTAAGGATTTAACGATTATATGTAATGATGGAGGTTATGAAGGCAATGGTGTTGGTAAAATGATAGCCAATCATCAAGTCAAAAAATTAATAGCTTCTCATATAGGCACCAATCCTGAGGTAGGCAAGCTAATGAATTTAAAAGAATTAGAAGTTGAATTGGTTCCTCAAGGCACTTTGGTCGAAAGAATCAGAGCATTCGGAGCTGGTTTAGGTGGTGTTTTAACACCTACTGGCCTCAATACGATTGTAGAAGAGGGTAAAGAGGTTATTGAGGTTCAGGGAAACAAATATTTATTGGAAGTAGCTTTGGGCGCTGACTTGGCTTTAATAGGTGGGGCAGTTTCTGATAATTATGGAAATTTAAAATATAAGGAGACCATGAGGAACTTTAACCCAATTATGGCGACGGCAGCTAATCTTGTTGTGGTAGAACCTTGTATGCAAGTTGAAGAAATAGATCCTGAAGATGTGGTAACACCGCATCCCTTTGTTGATTATATATTAGGTGGTGATTATCATGGATGATAAACAAATCATTGCTTCAAGAATTGCTTTAGAATTAAATGATGGTGATTTGGTGAATTTAGGAATAGGAATTCCTACTTTGGTTGCGAATTATGTTCCTGAAGATAAAAAAGTTATTTTTCAATCTGAAAATGGCATTATTGGTTTAGGTCCTGATAAAGGAGAAGATAATCAAATAGTAAATGCTGGTGGAATGAAAGCTTCAATCAATAGGGGTGGAGCCTTTATTGACTCAGCGACTTCTTTTACCTTTATTAGAGGCGGTCATATTGATATGACGGTGTTAGGTGCTTTAGAAGTGGATCAAGAAGGTTCGATTGCTTCTTGGATTATACCTGGGAAATTAGTTCCTGGTATGGGTGGAGCTATGGATTTAGTTACTGGAGCGAAAAAAGTGATTATTGCCATGAGACATACCAATCGTGGTGAAGTTAAAATATTAAAGAAATGCCGTTTACCTTTAACTGCATATAAGCAAGCTAATTTAATTGTGACTGAAATGGCTGTGATGAGAGTTGAAGAAGATGGTTTACACTTATTAGAAGTAAATCCTCAATATTCAATTGAAGATGTTGTGAAAGTTACTGAAGCTGAATTGATTATTGGAGAAGTCTTAGCGATGAAAGGAATAGAATAATGAAAACTACTTTAAAATTAAGAATGTCGAGTCATGATGCTCATTATGGGGGTAATTTAGTTGATGGCGCTAGAATATTAGCTTTATTTGGTGATGCTGCAACTGAATTATTGGTTAGAAATGATGGTGATGAAGGCTTATTTAGGGCTTATGAAAAAGTTGATTTTTTAGCACCTGTTTATGCTGGAGATTTTCTTGAAGTTGAAGCTGTAATTTTATCTCAAGGGAATACATCAAGAAAAATGGAATTTAAATGTTATAAAATCATTAGTCCAAGAACAGATATATCAGAGTCTGCTTGTGATGTTTTAAAAGAGAGAATATTAACAACTTATGCCTTAGGAACCTGCATTGTGCCAAAGGAGAAACAAAGAAATGGATAAATTAATTATTACATGCGCTATTTCGGGCGCTGAAGTTATGAAAGAGCATAACCCTGCAGTACCTTATAGTGTTGAAGAAATGGTTGAACAAGCTAGAGGTGCTTATGAAGCAGGGGCTTCAATCATTCATTTACATGCAAGATATGATGATGGAAGACCTACCCAAGATAAAGACAGATATGATGAGATTATCCAAGCCATAAAAAAAGCTTGTCCGGATTTAATTATTCAAGTTTCAACGGGTGGAGCTGTTGGAATGTCAAGACAAGAAAGATCTTCTGTTT
Organism: Hujiaoplasma nucleasis; assembly: GCF_013745115.1. Taxonomy (GTDB): domain Bacteria; phylum Bacillota_I; class Bacilli_A; order Izemoplasmatales; family Hujiaoplasmataceae; genus Hujiaoplasma; species Hujiaoplasma nucleasis. Next base: position 1,358,121 of record NZ_CP051151.1, read on the forward strand.
TAGATTTAAAACCAGAAATGGCAACCTTAGATTGTGGAACTTTAAATTTTGGTGGCGATGATATATTTGTTAATACTGAGAATGATATTATCTATTTTGCTAATAAAATGAATGAATATCATGTGATGTATGAAATGGAATGTTTTGAAAAAGGTCATATAGATATGACAAAAAGGTTAATAAAAAAAGATATTATTAAAGCTCATTACCATTATTCGTTTGTGTTGGGTGTTAACGGTGGAATGACTGGTGAAGAAAGAGATTTTCATTTTCTAAGAGAATCATTACCTGAAGGAGCCACATATTCAGTGGCTGGCATTGGAAGATATGAGTTTCCTTTGGCGGACTTATCGGTTAAATATGGTGGACATGTTAGAGTTGGTTTGGAAGATAATATATATTTAGAAAAAGGTGTTTTAGCTAAATCAAACGCTGATTTAGTTCGTAAGGTTGTTGAAATAGCAAAAAAATATAATAGAGAGATAGCTAGTCCTAGTGAGGCTAGACAAATACTTGGAATGGAGTAATTATGGATAAAATTTGTAAATACGGAACACATAGAGTTATATATCCTTTAGGTGTATTGCCGCAATCAGCGGATAAATTAAATAATAATATGATTTGTATGGATAATGAAATATTAATCGATGTTAAAACCTTAAATATAGATTCAGCTTCATTTACACAAATCAAGAATGCTTGTGAAAATGACAAAGAAAAAATGGCTGAAATGATTTTAGATATTGTAAATACTAGAGGGAAAATGCAAAATCCAGTTACTGGTAGTGGCGGAATGTTATTAGGAAGGGTAAAAGAAGTTGGTAAAGATATACAAAAAGACGTATCAGTTGGTGATGATATAGCTTCTTTAGTGTCTCTATCATTAACCCCTTTAAAAATAAAAAAGATTCATGCCATTCATTTACATAAAGACCAAGTCGATATAGAAGGCCAAGCCATTCTTTTTGAAACAGGCATATTTGCAAAAATACCTAGCGATATACCTCCGCATATTGCTTTAGCGGCTTTAGATGTTGCTGGTGCACCTGCCCAAGTTAAGAACTTGGTTAAAACAGATGATACTGTAGTGATTTTAGGGGCTGCAGGAAAATCTGGTGTTTTATGTGCTTACCAAGCCAGAAAAAGCGCTGGACCTAATGGAAAAGTTATTGGTATCATTCATCATGATACCCATCAAAAAGAGTTAGAAGCATTGAATATTTGTGATCATATTGTTATTGGTGATGCAAAAAGACCTATGGAAATATATGATATCGTTATGAACTTAACCAATAATGAAGGATCTGATGTAACGATTAATGTTGTTAATGTTCCGAACACAGAAATGGCAACTATATTACCAACCAAAGCTTCGGGAACAGTATATTTCTTCTCTATGGCTACGTCATTTACTAAAGCGGCTTTAGGAGCTGAAGGTATTGCGGCTGAAGCCTTAATGATTATTGGTAATGGATACACTAAAAACCATGATCAAATTACTTTAGATATCTTAAGAGAATCTAAGGCAATGTATCAATTATTTGAGAAACGTTACGGAAAGGAAAATCAATGAAAAAAATTACAAACGATTCATACTTAGATAGAAAAGCCAAGTATTTTCCTAATGTAAGTGATAAAGATTGGAAGGATTGGCATTGGCAAGTTAGAAATAGAATTCAATCCATAGAAGAGTTAGAAAAATATGTGACTTTAAACGAAGATGAAAAACTTCATATTCATGAAGTTTTAAAGAAATTTAGAATGGCAATCACCCCTTATTATTTTGCTTTAGCAGATATTAATAATCCTGATTGCCCTATTAGAAAGCAAGCTATCCCTTCGTTAAATGAAGTACATGTCGGAAAAAATGATATGGTAGATCCTTTAGCTGAAGATACAGATTCGCCTGTAGAAGGCTTAACACATCGCTACCCTGATCGCGTTTTGTTTTTAATTACAGATATGTGTTCTATGTATTGTAGACATTGCACTCGAAGAAGATTCGCTGGACAATCAGATCAAAGAATGCCTAAAGAAAGAATTGATAAAGCTATAGAGTATATTCGTCAAAATAAAGAAGTTCGCGACGTCTTATTATCAGGTGGAGATGCTTTGTTGGTAAGTGACTCTTTATTAGAAGATATTATTAAAAGATTAAGAGAAATCGACCATGTTGAGATTATTCGCTTAGGGACTAGGACACCTGTAGTTCTTCCGCAAAGAATTACAGAGGATTTTGTAAATATGTTAAAGAAATACCATCCAATATGGTTGAATACACATTTTAATCATTATGATGAAATCACTATTGAAAGCAAAGAAGCCATTGAACGTTTAGCCAATGCTGGTATACCTTTAGGAAATCAGTCAGTTTTATTGAAAGGTATTAATGATTCTGTAGATATTATGAAAACTTTAGTTCAACGTTTAGTAATGATGAGGGTCAGACCATATTATATCTACCAATGTGATTTATCTTTGGGTATTGAACATTTTAGAACTCCAGTATCTAAGGGTATTGAAATTATTGAAGGTTTAAGAGGTCATACATCAGGATTCGCTGTGCCTACTTTTGTTGTGGATGCACCAGGTGGTGGTGGAAAAATTCCTGTCATGCCTAATTATGTGATTTCTCAAGGGCCAGGCAAGATTGTATTAAGAAATTATGAAGGTGTGATTTCAACTTATTCTGAACCAACAAGTGAATATATAAATCGTGATGCATATAAGTCTGTAGAAGGTGTTTCATCTTTACTTGCTGGCAAACAAATATCATTAGAACCAAAAGAATTGAAAAGGAAGAAAAGAACATTAAAAGAATCATAGAATTACTTGGGGATTTTCAAGTAATTAGTATTGTGGGAAATGCTAAAAATGCGGGTAAAACAACGGTTTTAAATTCTATTGTTTCACATAGCCAAAAACCTTTAATTATTACTTCTATTGGTTTAGATGGAGAGGCAATAGATCAGGTTACATTTTTAGAAAAACCACAAATAGATGTAAGAATAAATGATATTGTTGTTAGTGCTAAAGACACTTTAAAAGCTTTTGAAGCTTCTTATGAAATTATTGAAGAAACACAGATGTTTACAGCCGTTGGACCCATAGTAATATGCAAAATTACAAAGCCAGGAAAAGTATTGGTTGCTGGTCCTTCATTGGTTGATGATATGCAGGTTTTGGTTGATAGATTAATGGATCAATATGACCATAGAATCTTAATTGATGGTGCTTTTTTTAGGCAAAGTTTTGCAAAAGTATCTGATGCAAGTATTTTTGTGGTAGGCGCAAATGATTCAGTAGATATGGAACTAACCATAGACCATGCATATTATGCCTATAAAAAATTAGTTTTATCAAAAATTAAAAAAGAATATCACGTCTTTAATCATGTTGAAAATATAGCTGTTTTAGAACACAATCACATAAAAGTATTAAATTATGATTCAATCTTAGGTAATGTTGATCGCTTATTTAATGAAATTAACGACAATACAAAAGCTGTATATTTTCCTAAAACATTAACTGATGAATTTGTCTCTAAATGGACATCTACCTATCATAAACTTAATTTTGATATTGTTGTAAAATCTGGTGTTCATATACAATTGAATCAAACGAATTTAAAAAATATTTTTAAAATGGATCACGATATATTTGTAATTAATCCTATAGAAGTATGTGGTGTATGTATCAATCCGTATTCACCAAGAGGATATACATATGATCCTATTGAATTTAAAAAAGTTCTATCAAAAAAATTAAAACGTGATGTGATTAACGTAAAAGAGGATGATGCAAGTGAATAAGTTAAAATTAAATCAAAATATTATTGATTCTAGTAGAAAGTATGCTGGCCTAATCGCGAAGGATGTCCAATCTTATATAGATTTACATTCTACTGTATCCGTTGAAAGAACAGTATTAAGATTGTTGGGTGTTGATGGGGTTGATTTATATGACGTTCCATTAATGAATAGAATGGTAGATGAAGTAAAAGAGAATGCTGATATATCAAAGGGAATATCTGTTTATATTGCTTCTGCTTTAAAAAGTACTAACATGACTTTAAATGATTTTTGCCAGGCATATTTAGATAATTCTGTTTCTTTAGTTGGACATAATTTATTAAGTAAAGATGAAACCCATCAAGTCTTAAAGCCCTATTATGAAAATACATTAAATAGAATTAAGAAAAACCGACAACTTAGAGAAGAATTAATCAACAATTACGGGGAAGAAAAGACCTTATTGTATGTTATTGTTGCGACAGGAAATATTGATGAAGATGTTGTTCAAGCTCAAGCAGCTGCTAGAGCTGGAGCTGATATCGTTGCGGTTATTCGTTCAACCGGTCAATCATTACTTGATTATGTGCCTTATGGAAAAACCACTGAAGGTTTTGGTGGAACTTATGCAACTCAAGAGAATTTTAGAATTATGAGAAAGGCTCTTGATGAGGTCGGCCAAGAAGAAAATAGGTATATTCGTTTGGTAAATTATGCATCTGGATTATGTATGCCTGAAATTGCGGCTATGGGTGCTTTAGAACGATTAGATGTTTTATTGAATGATTCTATGTATGGCATTATTTTTAGGGATATTAATATGAAAAGAACCTTTGTTGACCAATATTTCTCGAGAATGATTAATGCATATTCAGGAATTATCATCAATACAGGTGAGGATAATTATTTAACGACCAGTGATGCAGTTGAAGAAGCTCATACAGTTACAGCTTCTCAATTTATTAATGAAGCTTTTGCTATAGAGGCTCATTTACCTGAGAAGTTGATGGGTTTAGGACATGCATTTGAAATTAATCCACAAGTGGAAAATTCTTTTTTACTCGAGATTGCTCACGCTGAATTAGCTAGAGAATTATTTCCAAAAGCGCCTTTAAAATATATGCCACCTACCAAGCATATCAATGGTAATATTTTTAGGGCTTACCAACAAAATGCTATGTTTAACATGGTGACTACATTAACAGAACAAAAAATACATTTATTAGGTATGATGACAGAAGCTATACATACGCCTTTTATTTCAGATAGATATTTGGCAATTAAGAATGCTCAAATGGTTCAAGAATCTATGAAATCATTGGCTGATGAAATTGTATATAAAGAAGATGGGATGATTCAAAAAAGAGCCCATGAGGTTTTAGATAAAGCCAATAAGTTATTAAAAGAAATTTCTGAAGAAGGCATGTTTAATTCCTTGGCCAAGGGCGTTTTTGCCCAAACAAAAAGAACGGAAAAGGGTGGAAAAGGATTAGATGGTGTCTTTAAAAAATCTAATGATTACATCAATGTAATACAAGATCAATTGGAGGTGTTTTTCAATGAAAATTAAACCTTATGGAGATACATTGAATGATGGTTCAATTCAAATGAGTTTCACACTTCCTATGTCCTTATCTGCCAAGGCTGTTCAAACTGCCAAGGAGATTGGTAAGCAAATGAATTTGGTTGATCCTTCTGTGGTACATGCTGAAAGTGTTGGTGATAATTTTTCCTTTTTTATCGTCTACGGTCAAACAAAAGCAATTGTTGATATAGATAAAATAAAGGTTGTAGAAATCCAAAAAACTGAGCATTCAAAGTCGGATATAGAGAAACTAATAAAAGATAATTTTGATGAAGAAATAGTTATTATCGGAGCTTCTACTGGAACAGATGCCCATACCGTTGGAATAGATGCTATAATGAATATGAAAGGTTTTGATGGTCATTATGGTTTGGAAAGATATGCTGGGATAAGGGCTATCAATTTAGGTTCGCAAGTGACCAATGAAGATTTTGTTAAAATCGCTCGACAAGAAAAAGCAAAAGTTTTATTGGTGTCACAAACGGTGACTCAAAAAGACGTGCATTTAAAGAATTTAATTGAACTTGTTGAACTCTTAGAATCTGAAGGTATGAGAAAAGATGTTTTACTAATCGCTGGAGGTGCAAGAATTACTCATGAACTTGCAAAAGAATTAGGTTATGATGCGGGTTTTGGACCGGGTTCTTATGCGGAAGATGTCGCAAGTTTTGCAGTAACTGAACTTATCAAAAGGAGAGGGTAAAATGGCTGTCACTAGATTAGAACAAATTTCTACAAAAAAAGGTGATTCTGGAAAATCAAAGAATTATAATGATGATGCTTTTAGTAAAGACGACCCTTTGTTTGAAACTTTAGGTACCATTGATGAACTAAGTTCGTTTTTAGGTTTAACTTATCATGAGGCTAAATTACCTATTATTAAAACTGTTCAAGAAAACCTACAAACCATTAATTCAATGATTGCGACCAATCCAAGATCTGATTTATATCAAAGAATTAAATATATCACTGATATGGATATTGAATTCATTGAGGACCATATCCAAGCAACATTAAATTCTTACCCATCAAATGATACTTTTTACTTACCTGGAACTGAAAAAACGAAAGTAGGAGCTTATTTTGATGTCTGTAGGACCATTGCTAGAAGAGCGGAAAGAAGATTAATTACTTTTGTGAAAAGTCACCGAAGAAAAGATTTGTCATATGCTCAAAAATATATTAATAGATTAAGCGATTTATTATTTGTCTTGAGTTTAAAAGATAGTGAATTTTAGTAATTTTATCTTTAAATCTCATATGTTATATGATATAATGTTTTACGTTATAAAAACGCTTACATAAGAGGAGATAATTTTGAAAACAATCGTAATAGGCGTCATTGGCGCCGATGTACATGCTGTGGGAAACAAAATCATTGAATATACCCTTGTTAACTCAGGGTATAATGTTGTAAACATTGGGGTGCTTTCATCTCAAGAGGATTTTATTAATGCTGCTATTGAAACTGATGCTGACTTAATTATGGTTTCTTCTTTATACGGCCATGGTGAGATTGACTGTAGGGGAATGAGAGAAAAATGTATTGAGTCTGGAATCGAAGACATATTATTATATGTTGGCGGTAATATTGTTGTTGGTAAACAAGACTTTGATGAAGTAAAAGAAAGATTTAATGAAATGGGATTTAATAGGGTATATCCTCCAGGTACATCTATTGATGAAGCCTTAGAGGACATTAAAGAAGATTTGGGAGAGTAAAGATGTCAAACTATTTATTAGTAGACTTTGGATCAACCTTTACAAAATTATGCGCTGTTGATATTGATAATGAAAAGATTATTGGAACTTCAGCACATTACACTACAGTCTTAGAAGATATCTCTATTGGTTATCATAATGCATTAAATCTTTTGTATGATAAGTTAGGAAAAAAAATAGAATTTGAACAAGTTATTGCTTGTTCTTCTGCAGCTGGCGGCCTAAAAATGGCCGCTATTGGTCTTGTTGAAGAATTAACAGTAGAAGCTGCCAAACGTGTTTGTTTAGGGGCTGGTGCTAAAGTAGATTTGGTTTTTTCACATCATTTAACAAGAAGTGATATTAAAAAAATAAAGGAAGACAATATTGATATTATTCTTCTATCAGGTGGAGCCGATGGTGGAAATCGAGAGAATGTTATTTATAATGCTCAACTCTTAGGTGAAGCGGGTGTAGATATCCCTATTATTTATGCAGGGAATAAATCGGCCGAAGATAATATCATAGATATATTTGATAAATACCATTTAGATGGTTATATTTGTGACAATGTCATGCCTAAAATCAATAAATTAAACCCTAAATGTGCTAGAAATAAAATTAGAGAATTATTCTTAAAGAAAATTATTGAAGCCAAGGGTATTAAAAAAATTGAATCAGATATTGATAAAGTCATTTTGCCAACACCTAATGCTGTATTGCAGGCAGCTGAATTATTATCTGAAGGTTATCTTGAAGAAAAAGGTCTAGGAGATCTTGTTTTAGTTGATATCGGTGGTGCGACAACGGATTTATATTCGATGTGTTTTGCGACCAATCGTTCAGATGTCGTTTTACACGGCCTTGAAGAACCTTATGCTAAAAGAACTGTAGAAGGTGATTTAGGTATGAGATATTCTGCACCAGGCATCGTAAAAAGTTTATCTCAAAGAGAAATTGAATTTATCAATAGAGAAAAAAAGATTGATATAATTAAGGAAGTTAATGAAAGATATCAAAATGTCCATAAATTACCTCATGATGAAAGAGATGCTTTTATCGATCAATTTTTAGCTGAAATGTGTGCATATAGAGCCATGCATAGACATGTTGGAAAGATTCATGAAGTGATGACACCTATGGGTAAAGTATTTAACCAAACAGGAAAAGATTTAACCAATGTATCTTACTTAATTGGTACGGGTGGAGTTATTATCAATTCATTAAATCAAAAAGATATCTTGAGACAAATGACCAATATTTTAAATGATTCAAGTCAATTAAGACCAGAACATCCTGAATATTTGGTTGATCAACAATATATATTGGCACCTATGGGACTGTTATCTCAAACACACCCTAAATTAGCTTTGAAATTAATGAAAGAGAACCTTAAGGAGTTAAGATAATCTATGAAACTAAAAAATAAGAAAATTGATTTAAAAGATTTTTTTAAAGAAAGAGAAGAAGTCTTACAAAGTTGGAAAACTGGATCAGATTTTGAACTTGATTTAGAAGAAGCTGTTAAGTATTTAAAAGGTGTTCCTAGTTATAAAAATTTTGCCTTTGTTTTAAATAAAGCGAAAGAACATGGAGAAACCTTAATACAACCAAGAGCTGGTGTTCCAGAACTTGGAGAACATATCAAATTGTTACAGTATTTGGAAAAATCAGGTGCTGATTTTTTACCGAGCACGATTGATTCTTATACTAGACAAAATCGTTATATTGAAGCTGAAAAAGGTTTGGATGAATCTGTTGTTAAACATCGAGCTTTATTAAATGGGTTCCCAGCTGTTAATCATGGCGTTAAATCTTGTAAACAAGTATTAGAATCAGTAAATGTACCTATTGAAGCTAGACATGGTACACCAGATGCTAGATTATTATCAGAAATTATCCATGCTTCTGGCTGGACATCTAATGAAGGCGGAGGAATTTCCTATAACATTCCTTATGCAAAATCAATTCCTTTAGAAGTATCCATTAGAAATTGGCAATATTGTGACCGTTTGGTTGGTTATTATGAAGAACAAGGAATAAAAATCAATAGAGAACCTTTTGGTCCACTAACAGGGACTTTAGTCCCTCCTTGTATCTCAAATACGGTTATGATTATTGAGGCTTTACTTGCGGCTGAACAAGGTGTGAAGAATATTACTGTTGGTTATGGTATGGGCGGTAATTTAATTCAAGATGTAGCTGCTGTTAATACCTTATATTATCAAACCAAAGAATATTTAGATAAATATGGCTATAAAGACATGGAAATATCTACTGTATTTCATCAATGGATGGGTGGGTTCCCTGCAGATGAAGCTGAAGCTATGGCTTTGATTTCATATAGTTCAACAGTAGCTGCTTTATCTAAAGCGACAAAATTGATTACTAAATCTCCTCATGAATCTATGGGTATTCCAACTATGGAAGCTAATGGTTTAGGGGTGAAAGCATCAAAGTTTATCGTAAAAATGTTAAAAGACCAAAAAATAACGCGTTCAGCTGATCTTGATGATGAAATGGAATTAATAAGAAGAGAAGTTGATTGTTTGATGGATGCTGTTTACAAAGTAGGTGAAGGTGACCTAGCTGTAGGAACAGTAAGAGCCTTTGAACAAGGTTTATTAGATATTCCGTTTGCTCCTAGTCAATACAATGCTGGTAAGATTTTCCCAGCTAGGGATAATGATGGGCGTATTCGAATCTTAGAATTTGGTTCTTTAGCCATGAGTCAAGATATTAAAGATTTCCATTATGAAAAAATAAAAGCAAGAGCTGATTCAGAAAATAGAAAAATTTCTTTCCAATTAACGGTAGATGATGTATATTCTGTCAGTAAAGGTGCTTTAATAGGAAGGCCACTCAAGTGAAAATAAAAGACGTTATATTATCGAAAGCATACACCGGTTTTTTCTTTGATGATCAAAAGGCTATAAAAGCTGGTGCTAAAAAGGATGGTTTATTTTATGTAGGTCAACCTTTGATTGATGGTTTTAAATCCATTAGACAAAAAGGCGAAGCTATATCAATTCAATTGGTTTTAGAAAATGGTGATACAGGTATTGGTGAATGTGCTGCAGTTCAATATTCTGGAACTGGTGGACGTGATCCATTATTTTTAGCCGATGATTATATTCCTTTTATTGAAGAACATATTACACCTTTGTTAATAGGACAAGAATTAAGTGATTTTAAAAGTATGGCTGAAAAATATGATCGTTTAAAAATTAATGGTCAAAGACTTCATACTGCCATTCGTTATGGATTAACACAAGCAATTTTATCAGCGATTTCTGTATGGAAAAAATCAACCATGGCAGAGATTGTTAGAGAATCATATCATATTAATGATGAAGTTTATCAAGCTGTTCCTATCTTCACCCAATCAGGTGATGAGAGATATGATGGGGTTGATAAAATGATATTAAAAGAAGCAGATGTAATTCCTCATGGCTTAATTAATAATATAGATGAAAAACTTGGAAGACAAGGTGAACTATTAAAAAATTATGTTGAATGGATGAGAAATAGAGTCTTAAAATATCGTGCAAGAGAAGATTACTTACCAGTGATTCATGTGGATGTTTATGGTACTATTGGTATTGCATTTAATAATGATTTAGAAAGAATTGTTGAATACTTAATTGATTTAGAAGAAACTGCTAAACCATTAAAAATAAGGGTTGAAGGACCTATTGATGATGGTAGTAAAGAAGGAACCATAAACTATTTAGCTAAGATAACTCAAATGTTAGATGAAAGAGAATCTAAATTAGAAATTGTCGCAGATGAATGGTGTAATACTTTAGAAGATATCAAAGATTTTGCAGATGCAAAAGCGGGTCACATGCTACAAATTAAAACACCTGACTTAGGTGGAATTAATAACATTTGTGAAGCTATTATTTATTGTAATAAAGTAGGTATTGGTTCTTATTCTGGTGGTACTTGTAATGAAACAAATATTTCTTCACAAATCACAACCAATATAGCTATAGCTTGTAAGGCTGATCAAATGCTAGCAAAACCTGGCATGGGTGTTGACGAAGGATATATGATTGTTAAAAATGAAATGAATCGAGTTCTTGCTAAAGCAAATCGGAAGAAGGGTTAATATGATTTATCAAGCTGGTTCGAAAGAATCAAATGATTGTCTTGTAACCATTAAAAAAAGTGATAAAACAAAGATCCACATTGACAGTATTGTGGGTCATTTGTTCTATGACCAAATATTAAAAACAGTTGAAGATACTTTAAGAGAAGAAAAAGTAGAGAATATTGAGGTCACTATAGAAGACTTAGGGGCTTTGGATTATACTATTAGAGCTAGGTTAATTGTAGCTATAAGAAGGATGAGAAAAGATGTTTAGATCATTGTTATTTATTCCAGGTAATAACCCATCAATGTTGCAAAATGCTGATATTTTTATGAGTGACGGCATTATTTTTGATTTAGAAGATGCTGTTTCTGTTAGTGAAAAAGATAATGCAAGAAACCTAGTTGAAACCTATTTACTAACAACTAAATCTTTACCTAAACAAATTGTTTTAAGAGTTAATCCTGTTAACACCGAATATATTCAAGATGATTTAAAACTCTTGTTATCAAAAAAAATAGATTATATTTTATTACCTAAGTCAAATATGATTTCTTTATTTGTCTTAGATAAATTGTTATCTAATTTTGAGAAAAAATATGAATTAAAGCAAACAAAAGTGATTTGTTTAATTGAAGAAACAAAGGCTGTTTTAGAAGTCAATGAACTTGCTAAACACTCTAGAGTAGAGGCTTTATTGTTAGGAGCAGAGGATTTAACCAATGAGTTAGAAATTGAAAGAAGTATCAAAGGTGATGAAATTCAATTTGCAAGATCACAGGTGATCTATGCAGCAATAGCTAATAAAATCATTCCGATCGATACGCCTTTCACAGATATCTCAGATACAGAAGGCTTAGAATGGGATTGTCAAAATGCCCAAAGTTTAGGTATGAAAGCTAAGACTGCAATTCATCCAAATCAATTAGAAAAGATTAATGAAATCTTTTCTCCAAGCACTAAAATGATTGAATGGGCCAAAGGTGTTGTTGACTTAGCTGAAAAGTCAGGCAAAGGGGTTTTTCAATTTAAAGGAAAAATGGTTGATAAACCGGTTATTGATAAGGCTTATAAAATATTAGAAAAAGCAAAATTCTTCGATTTATTGTAGGTGATATGATGCTTAATGGTGTTAATAGAGAGATACCTGATGATTTAAAAGTATTTGTTAGTTCAAGTGATTATAAAAATCATTCAAGAAAATTAATAGAAAAAAAGCAAAAACATTCAAAGGTTCAATTTTTTGATTCTTATGAACATGTTTTTGATTTTTTTAATATTTCTAATGGTTCTACTTTATCCTTTCATCATCATTTGAGGAATGGTGATAAAGTATTACAAAATGTCTCAAAAGTAGTCAAAGAAAGAGATTTAAAGAATTTACATTATGCGCCATCATCGATTTTTCCATCCTATACAGAAATGGTTGATTTAATTATAAATAAAAACATTACCAATATTCATACTAATTATTTAAATGGTGATGTTGCTAAAATCATTAGTCAAGGTTATTTAGATGGGCAAATTATTATGAACACTCATGGGGGAAGGGCAAGGCTCATTGAAAGTGGTGATTTAATAATAGATGTGGCTTTTATTGCTTGTCCAACAGTTGATAAAAGAGGCAATGGATATGGCGCAATAGGGCCAAATGCTTGTGGAACTCTTGGTTATATAATTCCTGACTTAGAGTATGCAAAAAAGGTTGTTTTAGTAACAGATAATCTTGTTGATTCTTTAGAAACATTTCAATTAGATGGGTCTTATGTAGATGGTGTTTTAGTGGTAGATTCTATTGGCGATGCTGGTGGGATCGTTTCAGGGACAACACAAATCACCAAAGATCCTATAGGTTTAAAAATAGCTAAAGATACTTCTATTTTGTTAGATAAACTTAATTTGATAAAAGATGGTTTTTCCATGCAAACAGGGGCTGGTAAGACTTCTTTGGCTGTTGTATCACAAGTAGAAAAAATAATGAGGGAAAAGAATATAAAAGGTTCTTTTGCTTCAGGTGGTATTACTAAGGCATATGTAGATATGCTAGAAGCTGGTTTGTTTGAAAATTTATATGATGTCCAATGTTTTGATCTAGAAGCTGTGAAGTCATTTAATAGAAATAAAAATCATTTGGCAATGTCATCTTCAAAATATGGTAATCCTTATGAAAAAGATATTATTGCTGATAAGTTAGATTTTGTTATCTTAGGGGCTACTGAAATAGATTTAAATTTTAATGTGAACGTAACTACAGATTCTATGGGATATATCATCGGAGGTTCGGGTGGTCATTCAGATATTGCTAAAGGCGCTGATGTAACCATCGTTATATCGCCTTTGGTTAAATCAAGAATTCCTATTGTTAGAGAAGAAGTCTTTACTGTAACTACTCCAGGTGAAGATGTTGATATATTTGTAACTGAACGTGGCATAGCTGTTAATCCAAAGAGAATAGATTTGTTAGAAAAATTAAAAGATTCTAAAATCAATATTTTGACTATGGAAGAATTATTAAATAAAACCTATGAAATGATTGGGGTTCCTTCAAAAGTAAAAAAAGGAGAAAAAATCATTGGCCATGTAGAATATAGAGATGGAACAGTGATTGATCTTTTAAGAAAAGTACATGATGACTATATCAGATAAAATATTAGAAGCTAGAGAACAAAGATACCTCCTTATTCAAGAAAAACTAAGGAATCATCAGACAATTGTGCTAGTTCGTGTCAATTTTCCTGGTAAAAATAAAAATCATTATCTAGCTAATTTAATTATTCATTCATTAAAAATAGATGATTTTGCATTTTCTTATACAAATAAAGAATTCATTCATTCTGAAGATGGTCCATATTATTTGATTACAAGTTCGGAAATAGCTGATGATCTTAAAATGAAGTTAATCTATTATGAAGAAACTTATGAATTGGGAAGATTTTTAGATATAGATGTTTATGGTCAAAATGGTTTGATATCAAGAAAGCATAAAAGAAAATGCTATTTGTGTGATGAATTAGCCCATGTTTGTGTTAGGGAGAAAAAACATTCATTAAATGAACTCGTCGATTTTATTGCTAAACAAACGATGAATTATTATATTAATGATTTGACTAGTATATTGAATGAAGCTATAGAAAAAGAGTTAATCCTAGATCCTAAATTTGGTTTGGTTACCATTCGAACAAAAGGATCACACGATGATATGGATTATCAACTCATGCGTAAAGCAAAAGAGGCTATTATTCCATATCTATTAGAGATATTTAAGAAAAGTCTTTTGATTAAGGACTTAGAACAAGAAATTTCTTTGTTTATTAAATTGGGTCAAGAAGCAGAAGCAGCAATGTTTAATGCCACAAAAGGCGTTAACGCTTATAAGGGTTTAATTTTTCATTTGTCTTTATTAATACTGACTTATGGGTATTATATTTCAAGGCAGACTGAAGATGATTTTTTTGCTTTGATTAAAATTGTAGCCAAATTGGTATTGAGCAGTAATCAGAAAAAATATGATACATTTGGTGAAATCGCCAATGAAAAATACGAGATTAAAGGTGCTAAGGGTGAAGCCTTATCAGGCTATATACATGTTCAAAATGTTTTAAGATCTTTTGCAAATATGTCACTCTTGGAGGTCTTGGTAAAATATATTATTGATATCGAAGATACAAATCTTTTAAAACGCGCTGGTGAATATGGTCAATATCTTGAAATTAAGAAATTATTTAAGAATTTAGATTTATCTAACTTTGATCAAGTTGAAACTTTATCAAATTATTGCATAGAAAATAAATGGTCTTTTGGTGGGTCTGCAGATTTGTTAATTGTGACAATTTTTGTGGATCATTTAATCAAAAAACATGAGAAAATCTATCTAAATCAGTAACATTATAAAATTTCTTTTTTTCATATAAATATCTCTTGACATAATGATTAATAAATAGTAAAATCTTTATGCGAGCGATTTTTGGAGGATTAGCTCAGCTGGGAGAGCATCTGCCTTACAAGCAGAGGGTCGGCGGTTCGAGCCCGTCATCCTCCACCATGCCGAAATAGCTCAATTGGTAGAGCAACTGACTTGTAATCAGTAGGTTGCGGGTTCAAGTCCTGCTTTCGGCACCATTTATACTGTAATGCGAAAGCATTTCTGGCGCACTGAAAGGTGCGCAATTTTTTTTTGTGAGGGTTGTTATGGCACAAACTATGGATAAAAAAACTGACTTAATATTAAATAAAAAGCCCATTTGGAAGGGTTTATTATACCTTTCATTTCCTGTCTTTTTAGTCAATATATTAAAAACATTACATGATATTGTTGATGGGATATTTTTAGGAAGAGTTTCTGGTACTTTTATTGATGCTAATAATGAAATTGCCTCAATTGCGACAGCTATGCAAAGTGCTGTTTCATTAACTTGGCCAATATTCTTTGTCTTTATTTCATTTGGTATGGGTTTGTCAGTTGCTGGTAATGCCTTGGTTGGTCAGTATGTTGGTAAAGGGGATTATGTTAATGCAAAGAAATTTGCTAATAACACCTTATTTATAGCTTTGTTCTTGGGTGTTGTTTTTAATATGATATCTTTTATTTTCGCGCCACAAATATTAGCTACAGTGGCAGATAATGATAGAGTGTATGGTTATGCCATTACATATCTTCGAATTAGGTCTTTTGAGTTGCCAGTCTTGTTTATGTCTTTTGCATTTCAAGCCATTAGAAGGGCAACTGGTGATACTGTGACCCCTGTTATTATTAGTGCAGCTGGTTTGTTATTAAATATGATTTTGACACCAATATTGGTTTTAGAATTAAATATGGGCGTTGCCGGAGCGGCTACTGCCACTGTGGTTGCACAAGTTGTTTTAATTCCTTGGATGGTCTATTATTTAATTAAACCTAAGACAGGTATTTCAGTTAAATTTAAAATTAATCAATTAAATAAAGTTGTCATTAAAGATATCTTTAATATAGGTATACCTGCTTCTTTAGGTCAATCGATTCAAGCCATTGGTTTTGTTGTATTGAATTTTACGATATTTTCATTAGGGCAAGAAGTTTCAGCGGCTTTCTATATTGGAAATAGAATCAATTCATTGGTTATGTTCCCAGTATCAGCCGTTTCAACTATAGTGGCTATATATATAGCTCAAAATGTTGGTGCAGGTAATGTTAGACGTGCCAAGGAAACTGTTAAACAAGGTATACTGCTTGGTGTGATTATGATGATTATTGGTGTAGCAATTATCTTGCCTTTTAGGGTGCCTATTGTTAAACTATTTAGTGAAGATGCTTTAGCTATTAAACATGCAGCGACTTATACTTTATATATAGGTATTGGTTTACCTTTAATGGCCTTGTTCCAAACATTCTTAAACACCTTCCAAGGTAGTGGAGAAACTAAATATTCATTTATATTGGCTATTGTAAGATTATGGATTTTTAGGTTACCATTTGTTATGTTGGCCATGTATGTCTTTGATTTAGGAGCCATAGGTATTTGGTATTCAATGTTGTTAAGTAATGTTTTAGCCGCAATACTTGGTACATATTTATATAGTAAAGTTAAATTTATACCAAAGACAAGGGAGGCAATTTAATGAGAAATTTGGTTTTTCCAGATTATGATCATTCTTTATTAAGTATTTCATCTTCAATTTTAAAACATTATGGTATTGATTTTGCTTACAAAAGTATTGATTTATTAGATCAAAGATTAAGTAAAAATCCTAAGAATGTGATCTTTATCTTGGTCGATGCTTTAGGCAGTGAAATTTTAAAGAAACATCATGAAAAAGCCAGTTTTTTAGTGAAACAACAAAAGGATGTTTTAACGACTGTTTTTCCTTCAACAACCACTTCAGCGACAACAACAGCTTTAACAGGTTTACCACCTATTAGAACTGCTTGGATTGGTTGGCAACAATTCATTAAAGAAGAAAAAGGACATGTTGTATTCTTCTTGAATTCTGATTATTATTATGAAACAAGAACTTATGATTATAATGTTTCTGATAAATATGTTAAAAATACTAAATTATATGAACTTATAGAATCAAAAAATAGTGATGTGTTCACACATGAAATTTTCCCTAAATTTAAACAAGAAGAGCATGATTCTTTTTCAAAGCAAGTAGGTACCTGTTTAAAACTTATCGAAGACGATCGAAAACACTTTATTTATATGTATTGGGACCAAGTGGATTCAAAATTGCATGATTTTGGTACTGAATCTAAAGAAGTAGATGATGAAATTTCTCAAGTTAATGATGCTGTTAAACATTTGTTTGAATCTGTTGGAGATGATACGCTTATTGTTTTAACAGCTGATCATGGCCAAATTGATATTGAACCTGTGACAATTAATAAGTACACAGATTTATTATCTATGCTTAAAGAAAAACCCGCCATAGAAGCAAGAGCGACTGCATTTTATGTAAATGAAGAGTTTATGGAAGACTTCCCTACTGTTTTTAATAAGCATTTTAAAGATAAATTCGTTTTGTATAAAAGTGAAGAATTAATAAAGATGGATTTATTTGGAGTAGGAGAGATCCACCCAAGATTTAAAGAGTATATTGGCGATTATTTTTCTATAGCTATTGATAAATATGCATTTCACTTATCAGATAAACCAGCTCATAAAGCAACACACGCTGGTTTAACTAAAGATGAAATGTTAATTCCATTGATTATGAATGACTCAAACTAGGCTATACAGCCTAGTTTGAGATTGTATTTTAAAAAAAATATAAGATTAAGAACATTTTATCTTGTATTTTTAAAATCCATTTGTTATAATGTAATAGCGTAAAAAACACGGAGGGGTAGCGAAGTGGCTAAACGCGGCAGACTGTAAATCTGCTCCCTACGGGTTCGGCGGTTCGAAACCGTCCCCCTCCACCATCTTTTAAATGATCAGCTTATGGCTGATTTTTTTTATGGAATCAAAGACAAGATTAAAAGAAATTAGAGAAAAAACAGGGATTCACAATGAGTAGTAGCAAGAAAAATAAACGTAGACTAATCTCAGATTTCAAGATATGAGAAAGGAATGTCAATGACTGATGATGATATAAAAAAAATTATAAGTTCACTCAAAGTGAGTGACTTTTTTTGATAGAATCATTTTTATAATAGAATATAGTTATTTTCAATTATGACTTCTATTCTTTTTTGTAACCTGTCCTCAAAATTTTTTTAATCAGCCCAAATTATCATGGAACTTTGTATTGAGTTACAAATATATTTGGAGATATCACACATATTATTGATTCAGCTGGTTCTTTAATGGTAGAATATCAGTATGATGCATATGGTAATACTATTTATGAATATGATTCGGGATTAGGCTTATCAGAGATTAATCCATATAGATATCGTGGATTTAGGTATGACAACGATATTGGTTTGTATTATTTACAATCAAGATATTATAATCCGGAAACAGGTCGATTTATTAATGCAGATGGTATAGTCCAATCAAGCGATACAATCCTTGGATTAAATATGTATTCATATGCAGAAAACAACCCTGTAATGAATATGGATCCTACAGGATATAATTGTGTTTATCAAGATGTGGATGGCGATGGAGATTTCTTTGATCAAGATGGTGGTCCATGTGGTGGTAGAGGCATGGGAACTTCACAGCATTTAAGTTCAGGTGGGGTATCAGCTTCTGTGAATGATGTCTATAGCACAGGTTATAATTCTGGTATGGGGAACATGATATCAAGTCATGGACCTACTAGTCATTGGATGAACGGGGTATATTCTTATGGGAATGAGTACCCTGTTGGGGAACCAGTTTTAAAGCCAGCTTCTAGTAACAATGCTAGGACAGAACCAAGTAATTTAATTGAAAAATTACATATGGAACAGGTAAAGAGAGATCCTTTTATTAAGTATAATGATATTGAAAAATTAGATATTGATTTGACAGATAATAGGTGGAGAGGCGTGAATGGTTGGAATAAATATCAGAGCGTTTTTAGTTCAGAAACAGGATATGTATCAGTAATACATTTTAATTATAATCATATAACTGATATGTATGGAGATTTTAAGTTCACAAGATAACTCATGTTTAAGGAGAATTTATTATGAAGGTTAGATGTATAAAAGTAATGAGTGACGTAGACAATGATTTAGTATTAGATACAAATGGTAAATTAACTAGGGTAAATTACTCAAACGAGATTGTTGTTGGACATACATATAATGTATATGCCATTTTAGATAGTGTTTGTAATAAAAAGTATTTGATTTATTCTGGTCAATTAATTCACTTTATACATTCGGAATGTTTTGAATTGATTGAATCAAAGATTCCTAATAATTGGATAGAGAAGGATTTAAGAATAAATAATAGAATGTATCATTTGATAGGATATGAGTTACTTGTAAATGATAGTGATCATTATGATAATCTTTTACTGAATGATTCTGAAGCTTTGATGAGATTTTTTAAAGAGAATAATTTATTTAAATAATAATTAATCTGCTAGATTCATATAGAAATTAGTTTTAAGCATTAATTTATTAATTGTTGATAGCAGAACTACAGAATCAAATATCACATTTACATGGGAAGGAAGAAGCTTAACTGGTTATTCAACTGATACTTCAAACATTAGTTTCACATATAATCAGTTTGATATAAGAAATTCTAAAACAGTGGATGGTGTTTTAACCAAATACTATTTAGATGGCTATAAAGTTTTACTTGAAAAAACAGGTTCAAACACGATAAGATACACATATGATATTGATGGTACTTTGATTTCATTTAACCATAATGGCACAGAGTATTATTATGTCACAAATATATTTGGAGATATCACACATATTATTGATTCAGCTGGTTCTTTAATGGTAGAATATCAGTATGATGCATATGGTAATACTATTTATGAGTATGATTCGGGATTAGGCTTATCAGAGATTAATCCCTATAGATATCGTGGATTTAGGTATGACAACGATATTGGTTTGTACTATTTACAATCAAGATATTATAATCCTGAAACAGGACGGTTTATTAATGCAGATGGTATAGTCCAATCAAGTGATACAATCCTTGGATTAAATATGTATTCATATGCAGAAAACAACCCTGTAATGAATATGGACCCTACAGGATATAATTGTGTTTATCAAGATGTGGACGGCGATGGAGATTTCTTTGATCAAGATGGTGGTCCATGTGGTGGTAGAGGCATGGGGACTTCACAGCATCTAATTTCGGGTGGGGCATCAGCTTCTGTGAATGATGTCTATAGCACAGGTTATAATTCTGGTATGGGGAACATGATATCAAGTCATGGACCTACTAGTCATTGGATGATAGGAAATATTGTTCATGGCAGTGTATCTCAAACTAATAGTAACTATGTTTTACATTTACCCGAAAATCCTAGTGATTATAATCCTGAAAATCTTGTTCGATTGGAAATAGATGGGAATAAGGGAAAAATAGTTAAATGGGGTAAAACTGTTTCGGGTAGATTTCAAAGTGTTTATGAATTTCATGAAGATCCAAAATTTGGAAATCATTACCATTATTTTTCCAATGGTGTGAAACAGTCATGGGCTATGGACCCATATGGGCATTTGTATCCAGGATACTATTACGTTGGGTGGTGAGAAAAATGAAAAAAATAGAGAAATTGTCCGAAAAGGAAATAGGCATGCCTTATTCTCATGATATAATTGTGAATTGTTTTGCCCATAATATTGAGGAAAAGAAAGTCGTTATGGATATTGATTTAATTGTTGCCTATAAAGAGAAAAGATTTGTTAAATATATTTTTATTGAAGTAGCTAATGTAATATATAGGAAAACTGATCCTTGGGGGGGAGATGCTTCATTAAATGGGGTTGATATTTTCCGTGTAGATGAAGGCTATCAATTTGAGTTTTTATTCAATAGTGGCTCGACCATAAAATTTAAATGTAAGAATTTTTCATTTATGCTTTAAAATAACTAATTGTTTGGCAGCCATTTTTTTTAGGATAGTTATAAAAAATAAATTTATTTTCTCTCAAAAATAATAATCCCATTGGGAATGCAGATTAAATGGGGTAGATTGTTGTTAAAAGGAACATAGAATTCAGTTATGTTGTATTATTTATTGTATTGTCTTTTGACAAGTTGTAATCAATGATATAGGTTGGATACATACTACATACCCAATTTAATAAAGAAAATTATGAGGTGAGAATGTATGATATATGAACAATTTGTAAACTTTGTAGATTATGTTCTTGTTTGGTTATCAAACAGAGAAGAGTTAAACAAAAATAAAATATTAGACATTAGAGACCATATTATTTATGGTGAACCAGGAGTTTCTCTTCATATTGCAATGTTTTTTTTCAAGAAAAATAAGATCATGATTTCTAAAGGGGATTATCAAGTTTTTAAAAAATATATAGAAGATATGACTGATTTAAAAAAGAAGTATGAAGATTATTTTGATAAGTTTGTAGACGATAGCAATGAAGAAAAACAAATTTTTAAGCATGAAAAATTCAATTCAATCAAGAGAAGTTATGGTATTTTTGAAGATTTAATAAAAAAAGAAGATATTCTTTGTGGTCATTCTTTGTTTTCATATAAGGTATATAACCAATATATTTGTGATGCGGACAAGTTATATTACATTTACGCTATACTAAAGACAGATAAAACACGATACTATTTAGTGAAAGTAAAACATATTCTTATATTTTTGCCGAGTGAAACGTTTGAAATGAAAGATGATATACTTCCAGAGCAATGGATTGAAACAAAAGTAACTATTCATTCAAATAAATATAAATTAATTGGTTACAAACCTTTCGTGGATGACTTTAGAATAATTAACCGTACTAATTCTAGTTTTTCCGATATTAATCTAGATAGATATAAAAGACGTAACATTAAAGAGTTAGATACAGATTATTATAATTTGATTCATTTTATCAAATAGATTACACATGTCAAAAATTAGTCATTTAAGTAAGAAACTTTTTCGTTAACTTCAGCAATCCATATATAGTGTTTATAATCGGAGCTATCAAAATAAAGAAAAACTCGTTTAATAAAAAGAAAAGAAACTTTTGTACAATAATAAGTATGGAAGTTTTTTTATGTCAAGTGTCAGAAGACAGAGAAGATAACACTAGAAAAAAGAAGTGAAGAAGTGTGATGATAATTTAATTAATGGTTAATCATATAATAATTTTCACAATAAATATGATTATGGTAAAATAACGGTCGAATCAAGGTTAAGAATTAATAAATGAGATTGTGATTAGGATTTAATGAATAATGGTTAACCTAGGTAAGACAATGTTGGTAACATGGAACGTTTTGAAACCTTAAAAAGACCGCTCGATATTTAAAAGAAGAGAAACCTGGCAATAGCTAAAATTCAAAAAAAGATATTGAATCGAGCATAAATATAATAATGGTGTATAAGCAAGCCCTCTTTTTAGCTTTATATTATATAATTGATTAAAAATATGATATATAGGTTATTGCAAAAAACTTTTATTCATATAATACACCGTATCGGGCAGCTCAACTTATGAAATAAAAGCAAATCTATGATTTGCCAACCTTAATAATTAAATTTAATCCTTATTAGGCTTTGCTTGACAAAGCCGAAGAAGAAATCACTTGTGATGACAGACCGACAACTTGTTGGCGGTCCAAATCTCCAAAAAAAATACAAAAATTTTGTATAATGATTCCTGAAGAAGCATCGCTTCATCAAATATAGAATACATCTAATATAAGAAACGATTATAATACCAATATAGAACTACGGTTTTTATATATATCACCTACGTAAAACTAGCATCACTTACGATTAATTGCATTATCACCTACGAAAAGTAGGGGTTTAAACCAAAAAAAAGATGAATCAAGTTATGATCCATCTTCAGAAGAGAGAAAAACTATATTACGAAAGACCCATGGGAGGAATCATGGGTTCTTTTCTATTTAAAATATCGGCTTAATTGTTGTATTGTAACCATAGCCTACTAGCCTGGTCTTAGTTCCATCTAAATAGGTTAATACTCTATATACATCCTCATCTTTAACTTTTAATAATAGGTTCTTACCTGTGAATTTTGGGATGATATAGTCAGTGGTGAGCTTATCATGGATCACTTCCAAGAAGTGGAATGATTTTAACCACCGGAAGAGCACTTGTTTGTCCTCGTTGAATGCCTCACCTTCTTTATGGAGTATTAAGCCTTTAAGATATTTGTTTTTTTGTTTGTTCAATAGTTTCTTTAAGTTATTACCAAATTGTTTAATGTTTCTTAGTAATGAGATAATTCTATATTTAATCGATTTTCTAAAACGTATGGATCCTTTTGCATTATCATTGTATGTTTGATATAAATCAATGATTCTATCCCAGTTCGCTCTTATCTGATGATAAGAACCTTTCTGACCATAGTTAAAGCGCTGCTCAACAATAATAGTCTCACGCTTCTCTTTAAGGATGTCTTTATTGGTTTCATCTTGTTTAATATAACCAAGCTGAATGGCCATGTATCGATTGGATAAATGTGAGATAGATTTCTTGATTGAATGAAAGTGAGCGATTAGCAAGTGCTTAAGCTTTAACCATTCAGTCACATGATCACATTGATAATATCTTTGATAGACTGATTCATCATCATTTTCTTTACCAACATTATGGAATTTGATGTCATATTGTTGTCTAATCATATCATTAAGCTTATCAAGTACCTGGTTATCATTCATTGTATTCATACGATAGAAAAAACCGACAATTTTACGGATTGAGACTTTGTGTTTTTCATAAGCTATCTTCATCATAGAAATGACTTCTTGTGAAAAGACTCTTTTATCACTGATGTTATAAGTCAGTTCATGTAGTTTGTCTTCAAAACGCATATTGTCGCTCCTTTCATTTATTTTGCAATATCGATTATAAGTTTAGTGATGATCACATAAGTGAATAGATTCATAATGACATTGATGATATTAAAGCCTATATTAATGTCTGAAATCATAAGTATGGATAGGGTGATAAAATGTAGGGCAATAAGGACTAATACCATGGCTATCTTTCTTATCTTGTCTGTCTTAATCATGAGTAGTCTTTGTCCTCGATGAAGAAAGCTTTAAGCATGGTCTTATGATGATAGAAGGAGAGTATTTTTTTATGGAATAGTTTCGATAATAGTGATGTCGCAGTATTGAATGACTTATCGAACAAGAAAGCAAACTCTCTTGCATTATCAAGGACAGTCACAAGGTTGTCGTACTTATCATAGATCGATATGATGAACTTGCCTTTGTATAGATTGTTATTTGGCATAGGAACTCCTTTATATGATTAACCACTTTAAGATGTTGTTTGGCTTGTTGGTTGGCGGCAACAATATATACATTCTATCGGAGGAATAAAATGAAATTAAACAACATCTTAAAAAGGTTAAGCACCTTTTACTATAAAAACTCTTTGAAAAATGAAGATGAATTTTTTGAATTTGAAGAAATAAGAGAAATTATCAAAGGCTTATAGCCCTTTTTTTGGTTTAATAGACCTGGTCAGCAAACAATCCCATACCTGGCTTTTTAGTCATGTGAACAACCTGATCATGCATAGAACCTTGAATGTGATCAACAACTTTATGAATATCATTGTAATGGATGGTTGGAATCAAGGTTTCGTTGATGTCATCTAGGTGGATATGTTTATATGTGTTTTTCATATTGTGAAACAAGATAAGATTTTTAAGTTTTGATTTCTTGGGCGGATTGATACCTAATGTCTTTAATGCTTTTATGATATCCCGGTCATATTCAGAAGCCTTGATGATAAAGGTGTTGGGCAAACGAATCTCCTGGTTATTTAACCATGAATGAAAGTTTAATCTGACAGCTGTCTTTGTTTGAAAAGGTATGCGGCGTTTTGATTGTGTTTGGACATGTTTCATGATGATCTCTTTGTTTTTGAGTCTTGGAAATAACAAATAGTCTTTACCGTTGAATAGATATAAATTTTGTTTCATATTGAGAACTCCTTTACATAATATATTAAAAGCAAACCATAAAATGATTTGCTATATTCAGTCGATATTAGTTTACTAGAGTACGGACTGTAAATCTGCTCCCTACGGGTTCGGCGGTTCGAAACTGTCCCCCTCCACCATATTTTTATTGTCAGCGAAAGCTGATTTTTTTTTGCAAAAATTGATTCATCTTACCTAAATTTACTAATCAATATATTCTTATCCTTAATTCCTTGCAATCAATTGACAGTTGTGGTTTTAAGGACTATAATATTAGTATATAAGGGTGGGATAATGATGAAAAAACTAATTATAAAAGGTATTTGCTGTCGCGGATGCAAAAAACAATTAGAAACTATTTTCAATAACATATATGGTATAAAAAATGTTCGTGTTTCAGATGAAGATTGTTCGATTTCTTATGATGGTTATGTTTCGAAAAGAGTCATTGAACAGGCTTTAAAGGGTACCGATTATGAAGTAGAAAAGTATATTTCGGAACCTAAAAAATAAAGCCCAATGGGGCTTTTTTTTTGCTTTGTTAAAAAGCCTTAAAAAAGACTTGGAAAAAAAATTACAAGTGTTATAATATAATAGTCATTATTCTTAAAGAGGTGAATGAAGTGGAAAACTTAATTCGTGATATCATTGAACTTGATAAACAAAAAAGATTAGAACTTGAAGCTCTTGAAAATGAGAAAAGTAAAATTGGTTCATTTATTAGAGAAAAGCGTCAGGAAATCGAAAGTAAATACAGAAAAGAAGCTAATGATATTTTTGCTAAGAAAAAAGCTGAAATGGATAAACAAATTTCTGAAGCTGAAGATCAAGCTAAATCTAAATATCAAATTTCAATGAAAGAAATTGAGATGGTTTTTGATAAACACCATGATGAATGGATAAATGATCTTTATGAATACTGTGTTAACTTTGATATGAAGGATGAGTTATAGTGAACTTTGCTGGCAACGCAATCATATCTAAAGCTAAATCTATGTATAAGGACAGGTTAAAACCTGAAGATTACGAAGAGTTATTAAAATATAATCAGCTTTCTGAAGTGGTTGCTTATTTAAAAAGAAATAATAAATATTCAAATACTTTAAATGAAGTTTATGAAAATACAATTCATCGAGGTCAATTGGAAGAACTTATTAGAAAATCTTATTTTTTTAATGTGGCAAAGATTGTAAGTTTTATTTCAACCAAAGATCGAAAATTTTATGAATTGGATATGATTAAACGTGAAATTGAAATTGTTTTATCAAGTCTAAGATCTGTAATATCTGGTGATATTAAAAGTTCTGTTAGAGATTTACCTTTATTTTTTAAGAAACATGCGAGTTTCGATATTGAAAAGGTAACTAAGTCTCTAACTTTTCGTGATTTATTATTTAATTTAAAAGATACAAGATATTATGATATCTTACAACCTTTTTATAAAGATGACCCAATGATGATTAAATATGCTGATATTGAACATGCTATGATGGCAAAGTATCATAACATTGTTGTTGAAAGAATTAATTTTTATTTTAAAGGTAAATTAAGAAAAAGATTAATGGATATATACCAAACCAAGGTTGAAGTTGATAATATAATCAAAATTTACCGTTTAAAGAAGTTTTATGATGCGCCTGAAGAAGAAATTTGGAAGGCCATGATTACTGAAAATATTAGGATGAGTAAAGAACAATTACAGGAACTTATAGAGTTAAAAAATCCTAATGATGTTTTAACTGTGATTTCAAAATCACAGTATCAAGATTTTATTGATGAAGATGACTACGTTTATATTGAATATCAAGCAGAACGTATTAAATATCATTTGGCGAAAAGGTATATGTATTTCTCTACTGAACCCGCTATTGTATATACAGTTTTTATTTTCTTAAATGAAATTGAACAAGCAAATATCTTTAATATTATTGAAGGTATTAGGTATGACATCAGCAAGGCTGATATCAAGCGCATGCTGATATATTGAGGTGATTTTATGGCAATTGCAAAATTAAATTTAGTGAATATATCATCAAAAAATAAAAATCTTGATCAAGTTTTGGAAAAATTCGTGACTTTAGATTATGTACATCCAGTTGTTGCGAGCGATATCGTTGATAAGGTTCATGGATTAACGTCTTATTCGACAGAGAATCCTTGTAATATTATTTTAAAAGAACTTGAAGAAATTGAAAAAGAAAATGATATAGTATTACCAACGATTGGTGTGAATTCGATTGATTATACTTTAGATAATATGAGAGATTATATTCACACAACCCACGATAAGATTCAAAATTTATTTAATCAAAGAAAAGACGCTGAATTATTAATTAAGAAATATACTGATGCGTTGAATCAAATTAAAGATATTGAGAATTTAGATATTTCTTTAGATGATTTATTTGGATGTGATTATCTTAATTCTCGTGTGGGTAGAATTCCTGTTGATAGTTTAGAAAAATTAAATTTTTATAATGATAAAGCTTTTATTTTTCAATCATTAAGGGTTGATAAGGGATATTGTTGGTGTATATATATTACAACTGATGATAATGAAAGAGAAATAGATAATATCTTTTCATCTTTGTTCTTTGATCGGATTCATATACCTGATTTTATTCATGGTACGCCTATTTCTGCTCAAGAAACTTTAAAATTAGAGTTAGATGTGGCACAAGGTACTTTAGATAATATTAAGAAAGAAACTGATGATATTTTAAATAAAAATATTGATAAGCTTAAAGAAATGAAAAGCGAATTGTTATTTTTAGAAAAAGTTTATGAAGCTAAAAAATATGTTGTTGGTTTGGGTTCTATATTTAATATTAACTGCTTTGTTGAAAAAGAAAATGTAGAAAAGTTAAAAGATCATTTTGCAAGAATAGAAGATGTTGAAATTGAGGTTAGGCCTGCTGATTCTGATAACCGATTAACTCCTCCAACAAAATTAAAGAACAATTGGTTTACAAAACCATTTGGAATGTTTGTGGAAATGTATGGGGTGCCTGGCTATAAAGATATGGACCCAACCTTGGTGGTTGCTATTACATATTCATTATTGTTTGGAATCATGTTTGCTGATGTTGGGCAAGGACTTGTCTTAGCTTTACTGAGTTTTCTTTTATATAAGAAAACTAAAATGTCTTTGGCGGGTGTTGGGATTAGGATTGGTTTAAGTTCAGCTTTCTTTGGGATATTCTTTGATTCAGTCTTTGGAGAACATGGTATGATTGCGCCTTTATTTGAATCATTAGGTATTTCATTCTTACCGCTCCATGCTATGGATCCTTCATCAACGATGACTTTATTGATAGGGACAGTAGCTTTGGGTTCAATGATTATTTTGACAGCTATGCTGATTAATATAAGAACATCAATGAAGGCTAAACATTATGCTAAGGCATTATTCTCACCTAATGGTGTGGCAGGATTCTTGCTTTATGGGTATGTGTTAACCACTGTTGCTTTTATGTTTTTGACTGAAATAGATTTGTTACAACCAATATTTATGATACCTTTTGTTTTCTTACCTTTATTAACGATTCTTTTTAAAGAACCATTAGAAAGACTAATGGAAGGTCATAAGTTATTCCCTGATGGTTTTGGAGGTTTTATTACAGAAGCTTTCTTTGAAACCTTTGAAACAGTTTTATCATATATTACAAATACCATGTCTTTCTTACGTGTTGGCGGATTCGTCTTATCACATGCTGGGATGATGTTGGTGGTATTTTCTTTAATGGAAATGTTTGGGCCAGTTGGCGCAACAGTGACCTTTATTTTAGGTAATTTATTTGTTATGGCGCTTGAAGGCTTAATTGTGGGTATTCAAGTGTTGAGATTAGAGTTTTATGAAATGTTTTCAAGATACTTTGAAGGAAATGGTATTCCTTTCAAATATAATGAGTAATTTAGGAGGATTAGACAAATGTTAAGTGTTTTAGAAATTATTGTTCCATTGATATTAGTGATTTTAGTTGTATTACCTTTGGTAAAAGTATTCGCAGGGAAAACCACATTGCAATCTGCTAGAAAAAGATTATATACACATATTTCTTTATTCTTCGGTTTAATTTTATTTGTTTTTGTATGGCAATTAAGTGGTACTAGCTTATTTGCAGCAGAAACTGCTGAAACTGTAAGTGGTGAATTCGCTGGATCAATCGCTCAAGGTTTAGGCTTCTTAGGGGCTGCATTAACAACTGGTGTTGGATCAATTGGTGCAGGTATTGCCGTTGCTGCAGCTGCTCCAGCAGCTATTGGCGCTTTCTCTGAGAACGAAAAGAACTTTGGTAAATCATTGATTTTCGTTGCTTTGGGTGAAGGTGTTGCTATTTACGGTCTACTAATTTCAATCTTAATTATCAATAAATTATAATTAAAAGAAAGTGATAAAATGAAGTTCTTCTTAATCACAGACAATATTGATTCTTTAATGGGAATGCGCCTTGTAGGAATAGAAGGCGTTATTGTTCATGACCGAAAAAAAGTAATTCAAGAAATAGAAAATGTATTGCATGATGAAAGTGTTGGTATTTTACTGATTACAACTAAGCTTGTTGATTTGTGTCCAGAAGTTATTTCAGAGTTGAAATTAAAAAGAACTAGGCCTTTAATTGTTGAGATACCTGATCGTCATGGCGGAAAAAAAATAGGTGTTTCGATTGATGAGTATGTAAGTGATGCCATTGGCGTTAAACTGTGAGGTGACTTATGCCATATTATAATAATGACGATCTGTTTCGATATTTTTCTAGATATATCAATCAAAAAGCAGATGAAAAAATAGAAAAAATAAAAAAAGAAATAGAAACTGAAAAAAAGAATGCCTTAGAAAGAATTGATCAAGAACTTCATAAAAACATTTTTAGGGGTTTAGATATAGAACTATCTGAGTTAAATTCTGATTTTTCAGCACGAATGAATAAAGTTAAAACAGAATATTCAAAAGTTTTAATGGAAAAAAGAAGTGAATTGTTGAACTCAATTATCGTTGAGGTTCATCATAAATTGTCTGGTTTTAACCAAACGAAAGCTTATGAAAACTTAATGATAAAGCAGATTAAAAATATTAAATCTGATTTTTGTACAAGTAAAGTTGAGTTTCGTATCATGAAGAATGATCAAATTATGAAAAAAGTCATCGAAACTCATTATCAAGGAGATTTTGAAATTAAAGAAATCGCTGAAATTGAAATTGGTGGTTTTTCTGTATTATGTTTTGATTTAGGAATTATGACTGATCAAACTATTGATACTCGTTTACAAGAGAAAAAACAATGGCTCTATGAACATTCAAAATTAGCCGCAAGTCAATAAGAGGTGAAGCATGAATAATAAAGTTTATTCAATTAATGGACCAGTTGTTAAAGTTAAGAATGCAAGTAATTTCCAAATCATGGAAATGGTTTTTGTAGGTAAAGATCGTTTACTTGGTGAAGTTATTTCAATTAGTGATGATTTTACCGTGATTCAAGTTTATGAATCAACCGTAGGTTTAAAACCTGGTGAAGAGATCATCGCCACAGGAGAAAGTATTTCTGTAACTTTAGGACCTGGATTATTAACCAATATTTTTGATGGTATCCAAAGACCATTGAAACAAATATATGACCGAGAAGGTCAATTTATAAAAGCAGGAACAGATGTTGATATCTTAGATTTTAATAAATCATGGGATGTTCATTTCACTGTTAAAGTTGGTGACCAAGTTGAATTTGGTCAGATTTTTGGTGAAATTCAAGAGACTTCTTTAATAAAACACCGCTTATTAGTACCTAAGGGTAAAGATGGTGTAGTTAAGTCTATTAAAGAAGATGGGTCATATAAGTTAAAAGATGTCTTAATGGTTGTTGAAGATAAATATGGAAATACCCATGAACTTAACATGATACAACGTTGGCCAATTAAAAAACCAAGACCTACAAAAGAAAGATTGCCTTTATCTATTCCTTTAGTGAGTGGACAGAGGGTTATTGATACTATGTTCCCTATAGCCAAAGGTGGTACTGCTGGTGTTCCTGGGGGATTTGGTACAGGGAAAACCATGATGCAACATCAATTTGCGAAATGGTGTGATGCAGATATTATTGTCTATATCGGTTGTGGAGAACGTGGTAATGAGATGACTCAAACTTTAGAAGAATTCTCTGAACTTATCGACCCTAAATCAAATAAACCTTTAATTGAAAGAACAGTTTTGATTGCTAATACATCAAATATGCCAGTTGCTGCTAGGGAAGCTAGTATTTATACTGGTGTTGCTATTGCAGAATACTATAGAGACATGGGTTACCATGTTGCTGTGATGGCTGACTCAACAAGTCGTTGGGCTGAAGCCTTAAGAGAGATCAGTGGGCGTTTGGAAGAAATGCCTGCAGAAGAAGGGTTTCCTGCTTACTTACCAAGTAGGATTGCTCAATTCTACGAACGTGCTGGTTATATGAACACCATGAGTGATTTAAGGGGTTCTGTTTCTATTATTGGGGCAATATCTCCACAAGGTTCTGACTTCTCTGAACCTGTGACTCAAAACACAAAAAGATTTGTAAGATGTTTCTGGGCTTTAGATAAAGAGTTAGCTTATGCAAGACATTACGCTGCTATTAACTGGAATCTATCTTATTCTGAATATATTAACGATTTATCAAAATGGTATAACAAGCAAGTTGGGGTTGAGTTTTTAGAATCTAGACAAAAATTCATACAAATTCTTGCTGAAGAAAATAAACTAATGGAAATTGTTAAGTTGATTGGTAAAGATGTTTTACCAGACAATCAAAAATTAATTTTAGAAATAGCTAGGGTTATTAGAGTAGGTTACTTACAACAAAATGCTTTCCATAAAGATGATACTTTTGTTCCATTAGAAAAACAGTTAATGATGATGAATTTAATCTTGTATTTACAAAAAGAAGCCACAAGAATTATTAAACAAGGTAAAGCATTTAGCTTGTTGGTAAAATCTAATGTTTTCGAAAAAGTGATTAAAATTAAATATGAAGTACCTAATGATCAACTTGTTTTGTTTGATAATTACTATAAAATGATTGACGAAGCATTACACGCCATAAAATAGGAGGTTATACTGTGAATTTACAATATATAGGTTTAAAAGAAATCAATGGTCCATTAATTTTCTTGAACCATGTAAAGGGTATATCCTTTGAAGAGATGGTTGAAATTAAATTAGATGATGGATCTGTTAGACATGGTCGTGTTGTTGAAATTAAAGGCGATATGGTTGCTATATTGGTCTTTGAAGGAACCCATGATTTGTCATTAAAAAATACGACTATTAAGTTTTTAGGACATTCTATGGAAATTGGTTTGTCTGAGAATGTATTGGGTAGAGTTTTCAATGGTTTAGCTGAACCTATTGATGATTTAGGCCATGTTTATGTAGATAAGTTTTTTGATATTAATGGGTCAGCTTTAAATCCAGTTGCTAGAGTTTATCCAAGAGACTATATTAATACAGGAATTTCTTCTATTGATGGTTTGACAACTTTAATTAGAGGACAAAAATTACCAATATTCTCTGGTTCTGGGATGCCTCATAATGATTTGGCTGTTCAAATTGTTCAACAAGCCAAATTATCTGATGAGAAGAAAGAAAAATTTGCGATTATATTTGCTGCCATGGGCGTGACTAATGATGTAGCAAATTACTTTAAAAAATCTTTTGAAGAAGCAGGTGTTTTTGATAAAGTTGCAATGTACTTAAATTTAGCTGATGACCCAATTATTGAAAGAATTTTAACACCTAGATGCGCTTTAACAGCGGCTGAATATTTAGCTTATGAAAGAGACTATCATGTCTTGGTTGTGATGACTGACATGACTTCTTATTGTGAAGCTTTAAGAGAGTTTTCTTCATCTAAGGGTGAAATTCCCGGTCGTAAAGGATATCCAGGTTATTTATATTCTGATTTAGCTTCTTTATTTGAAAGAGCAGGTATTATTAGAAATGCTAAAGGATCAGTAACTCAAATACCAATTTTATCAATGCCTAATGATGATATTACTCATCCTATCCCTGACTTAACAGGCTATATTACTGAAGGTCAAATAGTATTAGATAGGGAATTACATCAAAGAGGAGTATATCCACCTATAGGCGTTTTACCATCATTATCTCGTTTGATGAAAGATGGTATCGGTCAGGGTTATACAAGAGAAGACCACCAACCAATGATGAACCAATTGTTTGCATCATATGCAAGAGTTATGGATGCTAGATCACTAGCATCAGTTATTGGTGAAGATGAATTATCTCCTGTTGATAAATTATATATGGTTTTCGGTCGATTATTTGAAAATCATTTTATTTCTCAAGGAAAAAAGAATCGCTCTATTATTGATACTTTAGATTTAGGTTGGAGATTATTATCGTTCCTTCCTAAAGAAGAGTTAGACAGAACTGATGAAATGATTTTAGATCGTTTTTACAATCATGAAGATGCCCTAGTTTATTTTAATATTGAAGAAGATGTAATCATAAAAGAGTTAAATAAAGAAGGTCGTTAATTATGGCTAATAAACAAGTCTTTCCTACAAAAGGGAATTTATTGGCGCTTCAAAAATCAGTGAAATTAGCTCAATTAGGTTATGAATT
Organism: Hujiaoplasma nucleasis; assembly: GCF_013745115.1. Taxonomy (GTDB): domain Bacteria; phylum Bacillota_I; class Bacilli_A; order Izemoplasmatales; family Hujiaoplasmataceae; genus Hujiaoplasma; species Hujiaoplasma nucleasis. The sequence goes on from NZ_CP051151.1 coordinate 1,391,959, forward strand.
AATGGATAAGAAAAGAAATATTCTTATTCGTGAAATGATGGAACAAATCGAAAAAGTAAGATCTTTAAGAGATGAGATAGCGGATATTTTTAAAAAAGCCTATTTCACTTTACAAGAAGCAAATATCACATTGGGTGTTATTGAGGATATAGCTAAAGCTATTCCTATTGATAATCATTTAGACATTACTTATCGATCAGTCATGGGTGTTGAGATACCCAAAGTTTTATATAATCATGAGAAAGTATCTTTAAGATATGGTATTTCAAATACCAACACTAAATTTGACTATGCTTATAAATCATTCTTGAAAGTTAGAGATTTAATTCTTATTTTAGCAGAAGTTGATAATGCATTATATAGACTAGCTGACGCTATTAGAAAGTCTAGAAAAAGAGCAAATGCATTAAAAAACATTGTAATTCCTGATTATAAAACTAAAATTAAGTTTATTAGTGATACTTTAGAAGAAAGAGAAAGAGAAGAGTTTTCTCGAAGAAAAATTATTAAGTCCAATCAAGAAAACAAATAAAAAACTTGACTAATTAGCCAAAATATAAGATAATGATATTTGGCTATTTAGGGGTGTGGTGTCAACGGTAGCACAGCGGTCTCCAAAACCGTTAGTACGGGTTCGAATCCTGTCACCCCTGCCAATATAAAATGATGTGGCTTCCAAAAGTTGGAGATATGGTATTTAAAACCATATACTTTAATCAAGGGAGCCTTTTTTATATGAGAACAACATTAAAAGAAAAGATAGAAATGTGCGAAGAGTAGCTAATCAAATTATTCAATTATAATTATCAATTTTGTCATTGTTTAGTTAATCTGTTTAATATATAATTAGTTAAATGCAATATTATTTTGGAGGATTTTTTTTATGAAAAAATATTTGTTACTTTTTTCTTTTTTATTTGTTCTATTTACTTTAGGCTGTGAAGGACTATCAACAGAGGAACTTACAGAAGCTCCAACAGAAGAGTCGACTGAAGCACCTACAGAGGAGCCAACAAATGAGCTAACAGAGGAACCTACAACTGAAGAGCCAACTACAGAAGAGCCAACTACAGAAGAGCCAACTACAGAAGAACCAACAACAGAGGAAAATGATAGTCAAATTATCAATCAAGTGATTGTTGATAATGACATGATGAAAATTACTATTCTTGAAGCATATGAAGATAGTATCTGGGGATATACTTTAAAGATATATCATGAAAATAAGTCTGATATGAAACTTATGTTTGCTTTAGATGATGTAATAGTGAATGGATATGTTATTAGTGCTTTATGGGCCAATTCACTTCCTGCGGGTGCTAAAGCTACTGAAACAATTAACTTGTCTTCATCAGATATGGAGGATTCAGGAATAACTTCTGTGGATAAAATAGATTTATATATGAGAGTATATGACTATGATGATTGGATGGCTGATAATTTAATCAATGATATTTATACTATATATCCAACTGGACTAACTGAAGAAGAAATCATATCTCCTGAGAGACCATCAAGTGATAATGAGTATATTCTTGTTGATAACGAAGATTTGACATTTATAATTATTGAAACGTATGATGATAGTATTTGGGGTTATAGTCTAAAAGTCTATCTTGAAAATAAGACTAATTCTGAACTTATGTTTGCCTTGGATGATGTTTTGGTTAATGGATATGTAATTAGCTCTCTATGGGCAAATTCAGTCCATGCTGGTGTAAAAGATATTGATGAAATTAGCTTGTCTTCATTAGATATGGAGGATTCAGGGTTAACATCGGTGGATAAAGTAGATTTGTATATGAGAGTATATGACTATAATGATTGGATGGCTGATGATTTAATCAATGATATTTATACTATATATCCAACCGGACTAACAGAAGAAGAAATCATATCTCCTGAGAGACCATCAAGTGATAATGAGTATCTAGTGGTTGATAACGAAGATTTTAAATTTATTATTATTGAAACCTATGATGATAGTATTTGGGGTTATAGTCTAAAAGTCTACCTTGAAAACAATACAGATTCTATACTTATGTTTACATGGGAAGATGTTTTGGTAAATGATATTGCGATTGATCCTTTTTGGGCAAAGGAATTGGTACCTAATAGCAAAGCTGTTATCTCAATAAGTTTCCTTGAATCTGTTTTTGAAGAAAATGGTATTGAGATTGTGGATAAAATAGATTTTATACTAAAAATTTATGATTCAATGGATTGGATGGCTGATGATTTAATAAATTCATCATTTATATATAGACCATAAATTAAAAAATAATTTTGTAATTCAAAATTACAATATTATTTGCGTTTTTTATAATTTTTTATGAATGTGATGGTTACTTTCTATTAAAGATATTTATATTACAACCAAGCTATTATTTTGCTTGGTTGTTTTTTAGAAAGATGAATGGAACTTAATTTCTTTTGAGAAGTTTTATTCAAAATATTGTATATATTTATAGGTTATTATTGAAAATTTCAATATTATGCTTAATTGGAGGTTTATGAAAGATTTAATTCATATTATTTTAGGTGTTTTTGTATTAGCAATTATATACTTCGCTTATGCAAAAAATGATAAAGGTTAAAACTTGTTTCTTTTGTTATACTTGCGTCATTAGGACTTACCATGGTCTTATCTGGCATGTCTGGACTGATAGCCGATATAGATTTTCTAAGTTTTTATGTTAAAATTCTAAATGGTGTTCAAAGTATAGTCGTATATATTAAACTTGGACTGATTGTGTTTATTGTTTTATTCTCTACATTTAAAACAAAGAATAAACTTATCCTAATTTCGACAATTGGATATGTTGTTCTAACTTTATTGTTAGATTTTGGCGTATTTTAATCAATTTTATTATAATGACACCTCTATTAATAAAGAGGTGTTTTTTAATAGAGTAATGATTGAAAAGCTTTATGATTGTGATACAATAATAAATAAGGGTTTCATTCAATCATTCTATTTATAATATTAAATTTTTTATTTTTGATGTTATAGAATAGAAAAATCACAAAAAAAGGAGAGTTATATTTAATTAAATTAAATATACAAAGACTATGTACGCAAAAAATATTTGGAAAAATGCAGATGTAAAGAAAGTAAAAGAAATAATGGATTTTAATGAGGGATATAAGTCTTATATCTCATTGGGAAAAACTGAAAGATTATGTGTGAATGAATCAGTAAAAATTGCTGAAGAAGCAGGATATAAAGATTTATCTGCTTTTAAATCATTGAAAAAAGGTGATAAAATCTATGCCGTCAATAAAAACAAGAATATTGTTTTATTTGTTATTGGTGAAAAAGATATCACTGAAGGAATAAGAATATTAGGTGCTCACATTGATTCACCTAGATTAGATGTAAAACAAAATCCTTTATACGAAAAAGAAGAATTTGCTATATTAGATACTCATTATTATGGTGGAATCAAAAAATATCAATGGGTAACAATTCCTTTAGCTATTCATGGTGTTGTATGTAAAAAGGATGGAACCACTATTACAATTAATATTGGTGAAGATGATAATGATCCGGTATTAGGTATTACAGATTTATTGGTTCATTTATCTGCTGATCAAATGAAAAAAACAGCTAGTCTTGTCATTGAAGGCGAAAATTTAGATGTTACTTTTGGTAATATACCTTTAAAAGATGAAGAAAAAGACGCTGCTAAAGCTAATATTCTGAAGTTATTAAAAGAAAAATATAATATTGAAGAAGAAGATTTTATTTCTTCTGAGTTAGAATTAGTGCCTGCGGGTAAGGCTAGAGATTATGGTTTAGATCGTTCTATGGTTGCTGGTTATGGACATGATGATAGGGTGTGTGCTTATACATCTTTAAAAGCTGTCATAGATATTGAAAATCCTGAATATACTGCTTGCTGTATATTAGTGGATAAAGAAGAAATCGGTAGTGTTGGTGCAACTGGAGCTTCTTCTTTATTCTTTGAGAATGTTGTTGCTCAATTATTATCTTTGACAGGTAAAACTTCTTATTTAGATTTAAAAACAACCATGACAAATTCAAACATGTTATCATCTGATGTATCAGCTGCCTTAGACCCATTATATTTATCAGTTTCTGATAAAAACAATAATGCTAAATTTTCTTATGGAGTAGTATTTAATAAATACACAGGTTCTAGAGGTAAAAGCGGTTCGAACGATGCTGAACCAGAATACATAGCATGGATAAGAAGAATCATGGATGAAAATAACATTCACTACCAAACAAGTGAACTTGGTAAAGTTGACCAAGGTGGCGGTGGGACTATCGCTTATATTCTTGGAGAATATAACATGAATGTTATTGATGCTGGTGTGGCTGTGTTAAATATGCATGCACCAATGGAGATTGTTTCAAAAGCTGACGTTTACGAAGCTTACTTAGCTTATAAAACATTCTTAGTTAAATAATATAAACGGGCTATAGAATGAAGGTTATTCTTGCAAAAACACAAAAAGATATCACTGATCATTTCTATGTGAGAGGTATGGTTTTTGTTGTTGAACAAAAGATTGATTATGAAATAGAATTTGATGGTTTGGATGGGGAGTGTATTTTGTTTACTGCTTATATAGACGATTTGCCTGTAGGTGCTGCAAGGTTATATAAGAATAAAGTAGGTAGAGTTGCGACTTTAAAAGCCTTTAGGCAACAAGGTGTTGCATCAGCAATCATGAAGGAAATAGAAAACTATGCCTTAAAACATCAAATGAAGGAACTCATTCTTCATGCTCAATTGTATGTAAAAGATTTTTATTATAAAAGAGGATATTTGCCAATTGGAGACATATTTCAAGAAGCTGATATAGATCATATTAAAATGATTAAGAAGTTATAAAAAAATACAACATATCAAAATGATATGTTGTATTTTTATAGAATGTTAAATAAATCTTTCAATTTAGTGATTGTGTAGGTGGGTGAATTATCTAAAGTGTTTTCATTTTTATTAGGGTTAAACCAAATCGTATCAATCCCTGCGTTAAAACCACATTGGATATCTGAAGATAAACTATCACCAATAATGATGATATCATCTTTATTGTGATGGTTTATTAGCTTTAGAGTATGATCTATAATTTTAGGATCAGGTTTCATGATTTTTATTTCATCTGAAATCACTGTTAGTTCAATAAAAGGCTTTAATACTGAGTTTCTAATGCGCTTATTTTGTACTTCTTTAAGCCCATTGGTAACAATGACTATTTTATATTTCTTTGATAAGTATTCAATGATTTCATATGCATCTTCATATAATATTGAGGCGTTTGCTAGGTATTGAGTATATATATTAGTGAAATTTTGAGGGTCTCCTTGGATATTGCTTGCTTTCATAAATCTCTTAAATCTCTCGATTTTTAGTTTGTCTTGACTGATTAAACCTTGTTCTAATTCGCGCCAAGTTTCTTCATTCTTTTCTATATAAATAGGAAACAAAGATGAAAAATCATTTTCTTTACCTATATCATTAAGAAAGTTCTTGAAAGCGATTCTTTCAGATTGATCAAAGTCGAATAAAGTTCGATCCGCATCAAAAATTAATAACTTGTAAGCCAAAGTATACCTCCTCTTATTGTATATAGTATAATAGAATTATATGGATTGTGCAATTCTTTTGATATAAGCAATTAGTATAAAAAGTTTTATTGATATTTTTGCTACAATACGATTACGGAGGTATAAAATCTTGAGAAAAGTAGATATCCAAGCGGCTATTAATTGGATTGATGGTAAGTTAGAAGATGACTTCAGTTTGAATGAAATAAGCGCATACCTTGGTTATAGTAAATTTCATACAAGCAGAGAATTCAAAGCCTTTACGGGTAGTACTCTTAAAAGATATATAATGTTGAGAAGACTGACTAAAGCTGCCAAGGATATTCGTGACTTAAACATAAGAATTATTGATGTTGCTATTAAGTATGGATTTAATTCACAAGAAGCATTTTCAAGATCGTTTAAGAATACTTTTGGAATTAACCCAGGATTATATCAAAAAGAAAATAAACCAATAAAGTATTTTCTAAAAAAGGATGTTTTATTTCCTAATAATCTAAATCAAAAAGGAGAATTAATGATGATTAAAGATGAAGAAATCAGAGTTAAGTTAGAAGAAATAAAGGAACATAAGTTGGTCTTTATTAAAAGAAGTGGGGTCAATAATTATATGGATTTTTGGGAAAAAGTAGACCAAGAGCCTAATATGGATTGTGATGAATTACATGGTGTATTTGCTAGTATTCCAGGAAATTATAAAGAGGGTTTTGGTGCTTTTACAGAAGACGGATATTTGTTTGGAAAAGATTGCCCTCTAGATTATGATGTATCAATGTATCCTTTTGAGGAGAAAATTATTGATACTCAAAAATATTTAATATTTGAGCATCCTGGACTTTCTGAAGCTGAGTTTGGACAAGCACTTAAACAGGTTAGAAGAGTAGCTTTAGAGAAGTTTGATTTTAAACTACACGGTTATGAGATAGATGATTCATTCGTAAAAGCTTATGAACATAGTGGCATGGAAATTTCATATTATTTTATTAGGATACCTTTAAAGAGTAAATAAAAAAATGATGCCCTGCATATTTTGCAGGGCATTTCTTATTCAATGATTGAATTAAGATATTGGTCTATAAAAAGAATTCTTTCTACTAACCAAGCTTTAAATTGTTCCTTTCCATCATCTTGTGAAGTTAATTCTTCTTGATAATATAGGTGCCATCCACCAGTTTCCCTAGTGTTTTTCCACATATTATGATTTTGGATAAACAATTCACTATAAGTATTTGTGTATACATCTATGTTGGCCATTGCTTGGTCTAATAATCCATCATCTTGATTGATTTCATTCCATTTTTCAAGGACATAAGCATTAAACCATGATAAATTACCTAAATCATATAGTAAATGATAGAGATGAATAGAATCATATGATAAATCATTGATATGATTTCCATAAGATAAGTCGTGGTCCCAAGTAGGACCAAACATTAATTTTCCACCCTTGTCTTTATATACAAAAGTAGAACTATAGTTATTGTCCATATCATTTGTTAGTAATTGTAAAATATACATATCCACCGCTGATTCTATATCTACTAGTGCTGATATTGCTTCTTCACTCTTATCAACATATATAGCATCATAGACATCAATCATATAATTTTGTATATAAGTGACTTGTTCAGGTGATTTTGCGTCACTTTTAATGACGTAGAAAGAGACTAAACTAGAATATAGATATTGTGATATATTCCAATACCCTATTTCACCAGGAGCTGCAGAGTAACCTGGAATATCAAACCATCCAGTCATGTAAGCCCCTTCTTCATCACGACGATATTGATCGCATTCTAGTTCAAGCAAATAGCCTGTATCAACGATGGTTGGATTATCAATACCACTTTCATCAATATTAACTCTATTTTCGTTGACATGAGTTTGTTCTGCAACAAGATAAACACCTTGATAATTATTGTTTAAATAGACTTCTACAAACATGGTATCTGAGACAAAAGTATGTCTTAATAATTGGCTAGCCAAATCAAATGTAGTTTTATTTCTTAGCATTGAAAAATCAACATACTCTGCCAATAATAACCAAGATTTAGATGGTCCATTACCCATACCTAATAGTTGAATATCTTCATCAAATTTAAGTCTGTATGGTTTTTTTGCATATTGTTGAGTCGAGTTACCTCTTAATCTAATGCCTGCTTGTAAGTTAGAGAAATCATAAACGCCTTCCTTGGTTGTTAGTGATATAAGTGCGCTTAAGTAAGTTTCATCGCTAGAAATATCTTGTGAATTATTGGTCTGTATTCTTATAATAGGCATAAGTAATTCTTCTGGTTCTGAAGTAGTCAGAGGTTGAGTTGGTTCTTGTGTCACGGGATTTGTTGGTTGATTGGTAGTTAAATTAACGCTTGTTTGTTCATTTGTTTCTTGATTAGTTGTTTGATCTAATTGCACACACCCAATAAGTAAAAACATTGACAAAAGTAAGTAAAATAATGATACCCATTTTTTCATAAATTACCCCCATATAGTATTAATTTCAGTATAGCACTTTTAAAAATGAAGAAAATAGACTTTCTATTTTTTTTATAATATTTTTATTCAATTTTTAATGATGAGCCATATTTTTGTAAAATTACCATATTAAGACATAATTTTACTTGTAAGTATATGGGTGACTATGATAAAATGATGCAAAAATGAATGGATGGTAGAGGATGAAAAAAATTAAAAAATTATTCATTTTTATCTTTTTCTTAATATTTGTTGGGATTTTACTGGTTTTTATTCCAAAACCAAAGTATGCTAATAAAAATCCTTTTCTAGCAAAAGATGGTAAACCTTTAGTCATGGCACATGCTGGAGGAAAAGGTGTTTATCCTGACAATACAATGGCTGCATATAGATATTCATTCGATTTAGGTGTAGATGTTTTAGAAATGGATGTTCAATTAACAAAAGATGGAATTCCTGTTTTACTTCATGGAGAAAATGAAACTGGAAATACCAGGTCTCATTCTAATTGTGATACCCTTGTTTGGGAAGAAAACTATATTGATTTATTGAATAATTGTAATTTTGGATATCATTATCAAGAGGATGATGGTAGATATTTATATAAAGATATGAGTCAAACTGAATGGCACTCAGTTGGAGTTTATTTAGCAAGCTTGGAAGAGGTTTTTCAAGAGTTTGGTAAACAAATATTATATAATATAGAAATTAAAGCTGATAGCGATGCGCCAAGAAACGAAACAGCTGACGCTGTTGTTAAACTGATAGAAGATTATGATCTTGTTGATTATGTATTGCTTGCGACTGCCTTTGATGATATTGGTGAGTATATTGTTGAAGAATATCCTAATATCTATTTATCTATGTCTTACGGACCCGCCATAGATTTTGTTGTAAACACATATACATTAACAACAATATTTAGAGGCAAACCAGCTTATGCTGCTATGCAAGTGCCTATCTCATATGATTTACCTGTTATTGGTGATTTTGCAGTTAACCGTTGGCGAATTATCCATAGCCTTCACCAACAAAATATGGCTATACACTTTTGGACAATTAATGATGAAGAAACAATGAGAGCGCTTATTAATCAAGGTGTTGATGGTATCATTACGGATTATCCAGAACTACTAATTAATATTTTAGAAGAAGAGTAAGATAATTATGTAAAAAAAATAGTCGATAATTTCGACTATTTTTCAATTATCTATTTACTTTTCCTTTTTATCGATAATTTTATTGAGTTCATTAATTGAATGAGCCCAACCCAATTTGTTTTCTTCATAAACCTTTTGGCCATCTGGTAAATTCTCAAAACCTGTTTGTTTTATGGTTAAAGTATGGTCCTTTAATATATAGAAAACATCTAGGGTGTATTTTTTATCATAATGTCGATGAGGATTATATGTTCTAATATGAATGTATTCATTAGGGGTTTCTTCAATAATCTCTCCTTCTAGAAGGACTATTTCTCTTAAATCTTTTTCTATATACCACGTCATAGACTCTTTGTTTTTACGAAGTAAACAGCCCATGTATTCTTTCACATAGTGATTATCAAACAATATTTTCCAAATAACTTTTCCTTTTAAATATGTATGAATAGAATATTCAATTATATTAGACATGGTTCATCTCCTTTGGTTTTATTATACTACTGAATGCTCTTTAATAAAAGGAACAAAATATTATCAAAAAAAACTTTTTTAAATCCCTTATATTATGTTGATAATTCTTTTATTTTTTTTCGATTATGATATAATGAAATAGACTGAAAGCGTTTTTAAGTGGAAGGAGATATTATATGAAAGAATATAAAGCAAATGCTTTAAGAAACGTTATCTTATTGGGACATTTAGGAAGTGGAAAAACATCTTTGGCTGAGTCCTTAGCCTATATTTCATCTGCCATAGATAAAAAAGGTAGTGTTGAGAAGAAATCTACAATCTCAGATTATACACCTGAAGAACATGCTAAACAAAGTTCTTTAACAACTGCTTTAGTTCCTGTAGAATTCAAAGAAACAAAAATTAACTTTTTGGATGCACCTGGTGCAGACGAAATGATTGGAGACATCTCTTATGCTATGTCAGCCGCTAATGCTGCTGTATTAGTTGTTGATGCTTCAAGTGGTGTTCAAGTTGGTACTGAAAGAATGTGGTTAGAGATTAAAAAACACAATCTACCAGCTATGATCTTTGTTAATAAAATGGACAAAGAAAACATCAAATTTGACGAATTGTTAGAAGAAATTAAAACTAAATTAGGAAAACAAGCTGTTCCTTTCTGTTTACCTTTAGGTAAGTCTGATAGTTTTGATGGTTTCGCTGATATTATTGAATTAAAAGCTAGAATCTATAATGGTAATGCTTGTATTGATGGTGAAATTCATGATGACAAAATGGACAAAGTTAATGAGTTAAGACAAGTTTTAATTGAAACTGTTGCAGGTTCTGACGAAGCCTTATTGGAAAAATATTTTGAAGGTGAAGAATTAACTAAAGAAGAAATTCAACGTGGTTTACACTTATCTGTTTTAAATGGTGAAGCAGTTCCTATTTTAGTAGGTTCAGCAACTAAGGATATTGGGCCATTAACTATGTTACATATGATTAATGCATTTTTCCCTACAATGTCTGAAAGCAATCCTTTAAAAGCTACAATGGTTGACAATGATAAAGAAATCGAAAGAAATTACAGCGATGATGAACCTTTTTCAGCAACTGTTTTCAAAACAATCATTGACCCATTTGTTGGAACTATTAATTTAATGCAAATTAAATCTGGTACATTAGAAAAAGATCAAGAAATTTATGTTTCAAATTCACAAAATGTTGAAAAAGCTACTCAACCTTTTACATTGTTGGGTAAAGAACAAATCACTATGGATAAATTCCATGCGGGTGATATTTGTGCTATGGCAAAAGTTCCTGAGGTTAAAACGGGCACAACTTTAAGTGATAAAAAATCAAGAATTGTTTATCCTGAAGTTAAAACTCCAACACCGACGATGTATATGGCTGTTAAAGTTGAAAATAAAAAAGACGAAGATAAATTATCGAATGCTTTGGCTAAAATATTATTAGAAGATAGCACACTTGAAACAAGAAGAAACAAAGAAACTGCACAATTATTGATTGGTGGACAAGGTATGATTCATATCGGATACATCATCGATAAAATGAAAAATTCATATAAAGTTGCTTTACAAACAGAAGATCAACGTATCGTTTATCGTGAAACAATCAAACAAACTGCTGAAGCAGAAGGTAGATATATTAAACAATCTGGTGGTTCAGGGTATTATGGTGTAGTTGTTATGAGATTTGAACCAAATCCTGAAGCTGAGTATGAATTCGCTGAAGAAGTCTTTGGTGGAGCGGTTCCTAGAGGATACTTCCCAGCTGTTGATAAAGGTCTTCAAGAAGCTTTAGAACATGGTGTTTTAGCAGGTTTCCCTGTGATTAATGTTAAAGGTGTTTTAACAGATGGTAAATATCATGCAGTTGACTCTAATGAGTTGGCCTTTAAAAAAGCTGCTGGTATGGCTTTTAAAGCTGCATGTAAATCTGCTAAACCAGTTATTTTAGAACCTATTTACCGTTTAGAAGTATTGATCAAAGATGAATACTTAGGCGATGTATTAGGTGATATTAATAAACGTAGGGGTAGAGTTTTAGGTATGGAACCTGCCATTGATGGATATCAAAAAGTCATTGCAGAAACTCCTGAAGCTGAAATTACTAAATATACCATTGACTTAAAAGCGATGACACAAGGTTCTGGAACATTCACTCGTGAATTTTTAAGATACGAAGAAGTTCCTGGAAACTTAACTGATAAGATTATTGCTGATCATAAACGCGAAGAAGAAGAAAATTAATAATTTATAGATTAAAGCTTAATTTCTATGATGAAATTAAGCTTTTTTTATTTTTAAGCGTGTTCAGTAAATAAGAAATATTGTCTGTGTTATAATTATTATTGAGGTGATATTAATGAATATAAAAAGAATTATTATTTATTTATTGTTATTTGCGATTACTTTAGCCATTTCAACAATAGGTTTCCAGTATTTTAATGATGAGGGCTTATTTATTCCTTTTCTAGTTGTTTTGGCGTATTTTACAATCTTTTATATTGTTGCACAAGTTATTAAAGACAATTCAATTGTTGATTGGGGTTGGGGCGCTGGTTTTGTCATTGGAGCTATGACGACTTTATTAATGACTGAAAATCCTACGATATTATCTTTCGTTATTGTTGGTTTTATTGCTGTATGGGGAATTAGGTTATCCTATAGAATCATTAGAAGAAACTGGGGAAAACCTGAAGACTTTAGGTATGCACAGTGGCGCAAAGAATGGGGAGATAAAGCTGTGATAATCGCTTTTTTTAGGGTTTTCATGGTTCAAGGCATTATTAATTTTATTGTAGGTTCAGCTGCTTATACTGTCATTAAATTTAATCAATTTTCATTTGATGATGGCTTACAATGGTTGACTTTAATTGGCTTACTCATAGCCTTTATCGGTTTGTTCTTTGAAGTTGTTGGTGATGAACAGTTAAGAAGACATATTCAAAAAGGTACTAAGAAGTTAATGAAATCAGGCTTATGGTCAATAACAAGACACCCAAACTATTTTGGTGAAATCATGATTTGGACTGGTCTTTACCTAACTGGAGTCACCTTATTTATTTCATCAGAAGCTAGTTTGCTTTATTATGGCTTGTTAATTATTTCTCCATTATTAATGTCAACAGTTTTAATAAAAATATCAACACCATTGTTAGAAAAGCATATGTCTAAGTATGATGGTTGGGATCAATATACTAAAGAAACACCCATGATTTTTCCTTGCCTAATAAAATAATTTCACCAGACTTTCTTTATATCTTGACTAAAAAAAACATAAATGCTAAAGTATTATGTGAGACATAGTAATATAGGAGGTATATATGGAAAAAATAGGATTATTAATTGACAGCACTTCACATACCAGTGAAGACTTACAGACTTATGATTTTATAAAAACAGTTAACTTAAAAGTAGTGATAGATGATGAAGAATACTTAGAAAAAGATTTATCTAAGGAGCAAATGGAAAATTTTATTGAAGGTAATCATAAAATGTTAACCTCTCAACCAGCTCCTACAGATTTTATTGATGCTTATAAGGAATTTAAAGCTGAAGGATACACTCATGTATTGGTTGTAGTGCTTTCTGATAAGTTGTCTGGAACATTCCAAGCCGCTTTGTTATCAAAGAATTTGCTTGAAGATGATCTAGAAGTATCGATTCATTCTCCACAAGTAGCTTCTTATGGAGTAGCTAATGGTTTAAGAATTTTAGCTAAAGATATTCAAGAAGGTATAACTTTTGAAGATTTATTAAAAAGATATTATCAAGTCTTTGAACATGGTTTTGTTTCTTTCACCCTATCAAATTTAAAACACTTATTTAAAGGTGGAAGATTATCAAGAGTTCAGGCTTTGATCGGGACAGTTTTAAGAATTAAACCTATTGTTGAAATGATTGATGGTAAGTTAAAAATGGTTCGAAAAGAAAGAACCAATATTGCTTGTCAAGATTTCTTTATGGAGAAAGTTGATGAGTATGCTCAAAAATTCGAACATGTATACATTGATATTATTCATTTGAATAATGAAAAGTGGGCTGAAAGCATTAAAAATGTTGTGGAAGAAAAATATCCTAATATTCATATACATTTGACAGATTATGTGAGTCCAGTCTTTTATGTACATTTAGGAAATAAAGGTTTTGGTATTGCTTTAATAGGTTTTTAATTGTGACTGAGAAAGAGAAAATGTTAAAAGGATTACTTTATAACCCTAGTGATCCAGATATAAGAAATGAATTTATTGAGGCGAAACGTAAAGTTCGCCTTTTTAATAATACCAATGAAGATGAGTTAGAATTAAGAACGTCTATATTAAAGAGTATATTAGGTTCAATGGGAAAAAATGCTTATATTGAACCGCCTTTTAGATGTGATTATGGAAAAAATATTCATGTTGGTGATTATTTTTATGCAAATTATAATTGTGTCATCTTGGACGCTGTACCAATTCATATAGGTTCTTATGTTTTATTGGGACCTAATGTTGGTATCTACCCCATTAACCATCCTATAGATAAAGATATTAGAAAAATATGGGTAGAATATGGACAATCAATTAGGATAGAAGATAATGTTTGGATCGGGGGTCATGTGGTTATTAATGGTGGTGTGACAATTGGTCAAGGATCCATTATAGGATCAGGCTCAGTTGTGACTCGCGATATTCCTGAGAATGTAATAGCGGCTGGAAATCCCTGTAAAGTGATTAGAAAAATCACTGAAGAAGATAAGAAATTTTGGGAAAATAGATATAATTTAGAAAGATAAAAGATTGTCTATTTATAAATACAATTAAATACATGAATATTTATAGATAAAGAAAGATATTTCTTGACAAATGTAAATTCATTTAGTAAACTAATATGTGCGTAAAAACGAAATGGCGGTTGTGGCGAAGTGGTTAACGCATCGGATTGTGGCTCCGACATTCGTGGGTTCGATTCCCATCAGTCGCCCCACTGTTTTTTTACGACAAAAAAAGAATGGGCTATGGCCAAGCGGTTAAGGCATCGGACTTTGACTCCGAGATCGGAGGTTCAAATCCTCCTAGCCCAGCCATCTTTTTTTTGACCCGCTAGCTCAGCCGGTAGAGCATTTGACTTTTAATCAAAGGGTCAGGCGTTCGAATCGCCTGCGGGTCACCATTTATTTGGGCGGGTATGGCGGAACTGGCAGACGCGCTAGACTTAGGATCTAGTTCCTTGGAGTGCAGGTTCGACTCCTGTTACCCGCACCAGCTAAACTTGAAGTGGCTTCCAAAAGTTGGAGATATGGTATACTAAACCATACACTCTAATGAAGGGAGCCTTTTTTATATGAAAATAACATTAAAAGAAAAGATAGAGATGTGTGAAGAGCATATTCTTAAAGGTAAATCATTGTCCCATGTATCAGAGATGTATGATGGTATGATATAGGGAACTTAAAATATATCATAAACTTATACAAGAAACATGGAAAGAAAGTATTTGATCATAATAAAATAAAAACATATAAAAGAGATACAAAGTTACTAGCGATCGCAAGGGTAGAGAACGGAGAATCAATACGGAGTGTAGCGTTGGATTTAGGACTTACAGATCCAACGATACTAGGAGATTGGTTAAAGTTATATAGAACAAAAGGTGAAGCAGCAGTTAAAGACACATATTCAAGAAAAGGATACCTTACAAAAGACAAGAGAGCAAAAGCAATCGTTGATCAAACATTATTAGAAGAAAATGAAAGACTGAAAGCCGAGATAGAGTACCTAAAAAAATCGCGGTCCTTAACAAAAAAACTAGAAGGCGTAACAAGCAAAGAAAAAGCTGAAATTGTTACATCGTTAAGGACCAAATTTAAATTATCAGACCTTCTAGAAGTAGCACAGATGGCATCATCAGTTTATTACTATCATACAAGTGAATATAAGAAGAAAGCTAATAAATACAAGGATATAGAAAAAGAAATAGATTATCTATATCTAAAGAAGCACAAGAAGAGAATTGGCTATCATAGGGTCTATATTGAGCTTAAGAAGATGAACTATGTTATAGGGAAAAACAAAGTCTTAGAGATTATGAGACATAAAGGCTATACTAAAAAGAAAGTTAAGAAATGGAGAAAATATAATTCATACGCAGGAGATTTAGGGTTTACAAAGCCAAATCAAATGAACCAAGATTTCTCAACTCTCAAACCATATCAAAAAGCAGGTACAGATATTACCATGTTTAGAACTGAGAGAGGACCTGTTTATCTTTCGCCAATCATAGACTTTGATTCAAGAGAAGTATTATCATATGTCGCAGGAACAAACGCCAAGATGGATAAGATTACAAAGATGTTGGAGTTATTAAAAAAACATCATTCCAATCGTGTGAAAGGAATGATGATACAATCGGATCAGGGTATTCAATATCAAAACTCAAGATATCAAACAAAACTTGAAGAGTTGGGCATCATACAATCAATGAGTCGAAAGGGAAACTGCTTAGATAATTCTCCTACTGAGAACTTCTTTGGAAGAATGAAAGTAGAGATGTGGTATGGTCATGAAAAAGAGTACAAGAGCCCAAAAGCTTTGATTAAAGCTATTGATGAATATATAAATTATTACAACAATACCCGTTTAGTTACAAAACATAAAATGAGTCCAATAGAATATAGAAATAATATGATATAATATAAATAATAAGTATGGGGGTTAACCATTTTTCTCTCCAACTTTATAAAGCTAGTTCAATTCTGACGGTTTTACTGATTCTGGATATGTGATAAGATTATCAGTTCATAAAGAAGGCATATTGACTACGACTGATACAAACTATATTGATGAAGTATTTCTTGAAGACGGAGCAACCATACCTTTGTTTAGTAACGATACCTACAACGGTTCTGAACGTAGAGGGACTATTACAAGGAGCAATGATTTAGATGAATTACTTGATATTTTACTTAACGCCTACGATTTTGATTTATCACTTATGGACACAATTCTTACTTAAGATAAAAAAATACAAAAAGATGTTTCGAAACAAGAAATATCATTAGTTAATCTATATGATTAGCTTACAACCAATATGATCTTTTCTGTAGAATAGTGAAAACTAACATTTAACACTTATTTGATTAGGCAATAGTATATATAGAAAAAATATTTAAGGAGAGAAATATGAATTTTAATAAAATGACACAGTTCTTTTATGCTGGTATATTTATAGTTGCTAACTTAATTTTTTTAGGGGTTGGTTTTTTTGGTGTTTTTAGGCTTTTATTGGGTTTGATAGAGAATTCATTGAATAATGTGGTATTATACTTAGGTCTTCTATCTATAGGAAATTACACCTTCTTTAGTATTCTGAGATTATTCCCCACTCAAGCCCAAAAACCAAATAGTCATTAGTTATTTTTGTGGATTAAAATAAAAAACAACAAACTGCAGATTTTTTTATCTGCAGTTTGTTTTTATACTCAAATCTCTTAATTAACTATATAAGTAAAATGCAAAGATACATTTTAGAAATCACAAAAAATAGTAAAAGCCTTGATGAAAAATCGCTTGAATTATTTCTGTATCATCAATATTAGGTTGATAACTTAGTACTTCTTTTTGAGTTTCTTCTGCGATAGATTTACCAATAAATCTTAATGGAATCAATGTCGCAATATCGTCTTCCCAATCCTTAAGCAAATAACAACTACCATTAATATAATAAACCTCTACGTTTAAATCATTTTTATCAAATATACTCACTATTCTTAAGTTCAACTCCAATCTAAATATAGAAAATTATCAAAATAAATCATACTTTCATTGAGCAATGTGCTTGAATAATTAATAATGTTTACCTTGCTTGCTTTTCCAGTCTATCTTCTTATTTGTTGAAACATCAATAATCCCATAACCATAATAACCACTTTGGCTAAACACTTTATATTTCTTATCGCCGATTGAAAAATGAGGATAATTATCACCTTTTTCTGAATTATTTCCTCTTTGCATGGGTTCAAAATTATTAAAGAAATCAGCTTCAAGTGGATTGTTGAAATCAGATTTTGGTCGTATATGATCCACATTCCAGCTATAGTCATATTTCTTTGTTTGCCCAGGTCTCAACAACATAACAGCTGTATTACTCCACGCATCTCTATGCATCCATACACCAAAACAATCTTGAGCCCATTCCTTGTTGCCAAATACATCTTTCCATAATTTTTCTGCCATTTCTTTTGTTATCATTTTAATCCTCCTTATAATCCATATTACTATATCTGCTTTGATAAGTGTATATACATGTAAGTTTTTAGTAAATTAAATCTTATCTTCTATATCATTTATTGCTTTTTTGCAAAAAAACTATAAAAATCCATTATCGATTCAATAAAAAGGCGCATATGCGCCTTAGTTTATTTAATTATCTGATTGTGATAGTTTAACTCGGTTAGTAGTTCGAGCACTGTCATTTCTCCGTCAGAGCTATACTCATAATCCAACACTGGATAATAATTGCCGTAAGCCTTGATTTTCGCTCTTTCTACCTTGATCTTCTGATTGAATGAAAGTAATCCCTCTTTGATGTCTTGTTCTATTTCGTGAATTAAGTCTTGATAGTCGTATGATGCCATGACATCAGGTGTGCCAATGTTTATCTTTAGTTTTGGCCTGCCTGGTCCTTTTCTGTTTTCTTGGTATTTTTTTCAATGACTCTTCAGAAACATGTCCTTCTTTGTAAATCAATTTACCTTGTTTTATTAAATAATGAACTCCTTGAGGTGTTATACCTAACACTTTAGCTGCGTCTTTAACTTTCATTATTGCAACAGGTCCTCGGTAATATCAATCGATACCTCTTGCCACTTGTCAAGAATTTCATCTTCGCGATCATCATTATCAATCATTACATTATCATCCATGACTAAATCAACATGGTTATAGGTGCACCAAAACTTATGCCATTTTTCAAAAACTAAATCACCAAAGTTAATGCCTTGGTTTTTTACAGTTTCTTTTAAATCACTTTCAATCATATCATAGACTATATATATCACCACCATGTGTTTTATCGTGTATTATATTTAGCATTTCTAACTTAGTAGGTTCTCGATCGTTTTGTTCAAGGAATTCATCATATGGATCTCCATCCACGATGATGATAATTTCTTGATTAACCAATGCATAATATAACCCGAGTTTTATAGTTGATACCCATTAATTAATGACTATACAACAAGTTTACTACAATTTTGTTTACTCTTAGACATCTTAAAATAGATGTTTAAGTGTTTTTTTATTTAATAGGAAATTGTATTTAAAAAATAAAGTAGTGATATAAATAGAAAAAGCCCACAAGTGTAGGCTGAGTATATGAAGTTAAAAGACTTATTTCTTTAAGCGGTTATAAACATCTAAAGGAACTACATCACCTGTATTACATTTAGGGCAGTATGAAACAGGGTAATTACTCATAAAAGAATCCCAACATTCACTTACAATATCATAATCAATTTCTTCTTGAAAACCACAATCTAAACATTTTAGTTCAATGGTTTCATCAAAGATGTCACTTTTTACAAATTCTTCAACATCTACCTTTTCAATATCTAAACAAAATTCATTAAACTCAATCGCTCTTTTTCTTTTTTCGTCATCTGTTAGATAACGCTTTTTTGTAGAAAAATGTTTTTGCATACTAGCCACCTCCAAAATAATTGTCTGGGAAATAGGATAATTAATTTTTTGATGAACTTAAAAACACTTTCAGTCACATATTGTCTACCCTGTTTTTGATTTTTCTCTAAACCGTCATCTTCATGAGGATCATAATAATACGTGATGGTATGATTGTCATAATTAACATTAATAATTCTTGATTCACTCATGGCTGGATGTCCAGCATATCTAGCAATATATCTAGTGATATTTTTAATAGAAACCTTTGTGTTATTCTTAAGTTTAGGACCGTAAGTATAAAAACCATCTTTGAGTTTTTTATAAAGATAATTTCTTAATCTAGAGAATTTCACTAATTCATATTTTGAAGTATTCTCTTTTAAATAATGATAAATTCTTTTTAATAACTGATTCATAAAAGCTTTTCTCAATGACTCAAAATTAAAGTAATCATACTTTTTAAACTTTAAATCATTATCAATGATTCTTTCAGCCATTAAGACATGTATATGAGGATTAAATTTTAAATCTCTACCAAAAGTGTGTAAGAAAGATATATAACCTAATTCTCTATCATCATTTTTAGCTATTTTTGATTTACCCTGAATAAGATAAACAAAAACATCATCTACCGCTTTGAATAGTTCATGATAAAGATCCCTATAAAGTCTAAAATATATTCTTAATTCTTCAGCGATAGAGAAGACAAACTGTCTGTGTGGTACATTCAAACATTTTTTAGCAATTTCATTGGCACATCTTTCTCTATATATCTTCCCACAAGAAGCACAAAACCTTGAATGACAAGATAAACCAGATATATGGTAATGATCACAATTAGGACATTCATAAAAGACATAGCCATAAGAAAAATCTTTACAAGCAATCATCCGATTAACATTATTAATGATAGAATCTCTAATGTCAATATGTGCATACATTTCAAGAAATTTATACCAGTATCTTACAAAAATATCTTTAATGGTGTATTTATGTCTTAGTTCTCTAGCAAAAGGCGCATTGCCTATCTTATGAATGGTGTTTTCATAAACATGTTTATCCAGCTTTAGCAGCTGTAAGCAGCTGCATCTTATAAGCATCTTGTTTTGCATATTCATAAACATTCATACAATAATTTTATCAAACTATTAACATTCAAAAAAGAGGCTTTCGCCTCTTTAGTTGAAAAACTTGTTTTTCATTTTTTTAACTCTATATAATAAGAAACTACTATCATACTTTGTACGTATCCATGTTATAATATCATTATATGTATAAAGGATTTGGAGATAATATGATGAAAAGAGGAAAAGCAATGTATTTAGTATTACCTATTATTGCCGGTGTAGCCATTGCGCTTCAAGCGGTTTTTAGTAATAAAGTGAGTCAAACTGCTGGGGTCATGCAAGCTGTATTTCTAGTTCACGCATTTGGTTTATTATTGGCTTTATTTATTTTATTAATTGGGAAAGAAAATTTCTCTTTTATAAAGAATTTTAATGTATATGCTGTTTTGGGCGGGTCATTGGGTGTTGTGATTATTTTCACGATAGCAAAAAGCATTACTTTAAATGGTGTTTTTTCAACGGTGATGGTGTCTGTTCTTATTCAAATGACTGTCTCTAAAGTGATTGATCATTTTGGTTTATTTGGTGTCGAAAAAAATCCTATTAATTTAATGCATGTGATAGCTATATTGTTGATGGTTAGTGGTGTTATTATTTATCAAAGATCTAACTAGTAATTATCCTATGAATGATGAGACTCTATTGAGAGTCTTTTTTTTATAAAAAAATAACCAATTTCTTGGTTATAATTTTTTATATATATCTCGTCCTAATTGAATGAGAATTTTCATTTGGTCCTTTAATTCAGTGAGTTTATCTTCAGTAAGTTCTTTTACAGCTAATTTATCATAGAGTTTATCTATTGCTACATGTATCTCCTTGTGTGCACCACTCATATATATAGGGTGATCAAATCTAGTAGTCAAAGATTTAAATACATCGATAATCTTATTAGGAATATGATCATTTTCTTTCAAGTAGATATCATAAGCATCGATTGATTCCATTAGTTTTAATTCTTTATTTTCGAAAGGGTTTCTTCCCTTGGTTCTTACTTGAAAAGTTTGAGTATTGTCATTATTTAAGACATAGTATATACCGTTAAATACTATTTCATTCGATTTGTGTAGTTTCGAGTAAGCGTAAAAACTATATAAATCGATTCTATTATTTAAGTAATAATAAGTTAATCGATAACGCACTACTTCAGAATGAGCTTTTTTAAATAAGTGACCTTTTTCAATAAATGGATATGTTTTTGGAAAACATTCATACTCATGATGTGTAGGATCGTCTTCAAAGGCTAGGTCTATTATTTTTTTATACAAATACTCGTACATAGGTCTTTCTGATCTATAAAGAAGCAAAGCAAGGAATAGTAATATAATGATAAAGATTATAGAAGCGAAAATCCAAAATAATACTTTAACAAATAATATTTCTTTGTAATATATGATGGTAGGAATCAAGGGGATAACAAATAAAGCAAATACATAGAAAAGTTTCTTATATAACTTGTTTTTATATGATTTATATTCTTGATTATAGGATTCAATCAGACTTTTCATGTTTATGCCCCTTAGGAATTTGATTTGGTTGAATATGATTTTTCTTAAATTTAGGTATTGGATCATATCCTCCTCGTGAAAAAGGATTACATCTTATAATACGCCATAGAGATAATAGTGATGCATAAAAGATATTATAGTTTTTATAGGCATCAATAGCGTAATTAGAGCAACTTGGATGGTACTTACAAGTTGGGTTTTTGGTAGAGGTAGCTTCTTGATATTTTTTAATCATTTTTATGACCCAATTTTTCATATTTATCACCATAAATATTATATACATGTTTTTACATATTTGCAATGAATGAGTTTTTGGATGTTATCCTTGATTAAAAGGATATAAATGACTTATAATCTAAATGTAAGAGATTTAGGAGGTAAGCATATGCTTAAAAAAGCTTTAGTTATATTTATTTCAATTTTCACTTTATTTATTTTTATTGGTTGTAATGGTGATGGCACCATTGATACTACGAATTTGCCGACAACCATTGAAATAACTCAAGAACCAACAACTGAGGCCCCGACTGAGGTGCCTACCCAAGAACCAACAACTGAAGATATAACTACAGAAGAAGTAACTAGCGAAGTTCCTACTGAGGAGCCTACGACAGAAGAAATTACTACAGAAGAACCAACCACAGTACAACCTACTGAAACTCCGACAGAGGAGCCAACAAGCGAAGAACCAACCACAGAAGAACCTACAACTGAAGAGCCGACCACAGAAGAATCAACCATAGAGGAACCAACAACTACTGAGGAAGTGACAACTCAAAATCCTATTACGCAATTATTCTTTAGCGAGTATGGTGAAGGATCTTCTTTTAATAAATATGTTGAAATATTCAATGGGACTGGGCAAGCAGTTGATTTATCTAATTATTCGATTCAATTATATTCTAATGGGGCAGCATCTCCTTCTCAAACCTTAACTTTATCAGGAACTTTGGACCCTAATGATGTTTTGGTTGTTGCTCATCCTACTGCTAATGCGACGATATTGACTCAAGCAGATATAACAAGTTCTTCAGTTATTAATTTTAATGGGAATGACCCACTAACATTATCTTATAATGGAACGATTATAGACTCTTTAGGTATGCCTGGAGATGCTAGTAACTATGGTCAAGATACAATTCTAGTTAGAAAAGATAGTATTACAGGACCTTCTATTAATTTTTCTATGACACAATGGGATCAATATCCTAATGAAACTTATGATTACATAGGTAGTCATTCTAATTTCATACCTGATAATAGTATTTTATTAGAACAAGATTATAATCAGTTACCTGATACTATTGATTTAATTGGTGATTGGAATTTTGGATCAGGAAGTAATGGTTCAACATATACCATTATTAATGTGACTGGTTTAGCAAGTGAACATGTGATTTATAATGCAAATTATATTGAATCAACATTATTAGAAAATGTACAATATGAAGGTGAAATCCATATAGAAGTTTCTTTAGAAGGTGCTGGAACTTTGACTAAGATTGTTGGATTAACACTTAAGTTTTCGACTTTAGATTTAAGTACTCATCCTGAATACTATGAAAGTATTGGAGAAGAATTATCTGGAGAGACTTTATTATTGGCTTTAAGATCATTAATTAATAACGGATTTGTGGGAGTAGACTATGGTGCAGCAACAACTATTTTAGCTGAATCTGATGCGGATCCAAATAACGCTGAAAATATCATTTTAGTTTATTTACAAACCTCTATTGATGGTTCTTGGGATTCAGGGGCTACTTGGAATAGAGAGCATATATGGCCTCAATCATATTTAGGTGATACTGCCGATAACAATACAGTTAATATTGCTTCTGACTTACATAATTTAAAACCAGCCAACCCAAGTGAAAACTCTTCAAGAGGTAATAAGTATTTTGACAATATCACGACAAGTTCAACTTACGAACCTGCAGATGAAGTTAAGGGTGATATTGCAAGAATCTTATTTTATATGATTGTTATGTATGATTATTTAGAATTAATAGATGATCCTAACGGATCAGCTGTATATGATATGGGTGTGTTTTCAACCTTATTAGAATGGCATATATTAGATCCTGTTAGTGATTTTGAACTTAATAGAAATAATGTAATATACTCATACCAATTTAATAGAAATCCTTTTATTGATAATCCACAGTATGTAGAATTAATTTGGGGAAATAATTAAGAATATATTCAATATAAAAGATGTTAACTAGCTTAGCATCTTTTTATATGAATAATTATTCATATTTTGATTTGATTTTATTGACAAATTATTGTTATTAGAGGCTCTTTATGGTAAAATAAGAAATTGGTGGTAGAGATGATAAAAGAAAAAAATATTGAAACTTTATATGATGTTTTTGATGAATCAGCAACTTTATTGTACCAACAATCAAAGTTGCCATATTTAAGTGGAATTGTAAGAACTTGTGAGAATATTCTTGCACATTCTGTTGAAAATGAAGACGAAGAAATCAAAAAGCAATTAGAAGAGAAAATTGATTCTATTTCACATATTGAATTTCATAAAGAAGAAATAAGAAAAGCGTTTCAATATGCAGTTTTAAAAGGCTTAAAACATCAAAAAATCTCTAACCAAATGATTACACCTGAGAGTATTGGCATGTTGATGTCTTATTTGATTCATAAAATCTATGATGTTAATCATTTGCGAATTTATGATCCTTTGGTGGGGACAGGTAATTTAATAACTGCCATCGCTAACCAAATTGAAAAAGATGTTTCTTTGGTTGGTGTAGATTATTTTGGACAATCTTATGAACTCGCTCAAGCTCTTTTTGAAATGTTGGGTTATGGTGATCAAGTGTTTTTTCAAGATACAAGGACTTCAAAAAATATCAACGCTGATGTTATTATCTCTGATTTTTCAGCTGTACAACAGTCTGAAATCTATGAAATCATTAATCATCAAAGCCAAAATATTAAAGCCAATGGTTTTTTTATTCTTATGGTTGATAATTTGTTCTTTGAGGCTTTAAATGTCAAAGCATTTATTGAAGAACTCAATAAGGAATGGTATTTATTCGGTATGATGATCTTGCCTCAAGAAGTATTTATAACACAAGAAAAAACAATTCTTATCTTACAAGATAAGGGTGATAAATTCATACAACCAGATTCTTTTATGATGGTAGAAATACCTGGTTTTAAAGAACAAAATGCTTTAGAAAATGTGATTGGTCAATTGAATCAATGGTTTGCCAAGACAAAGTTTTATCGTTATAGTGACAAAGGGTAAGCCCTTAAATATATAAAACAAGGAGAGGTTTCATGGTAGAGTTTTTAGAGAAAATTAATATTTTAGAAGAAACAAGAGATTTAATTGTTGTTGCAAACAAGAATCAAATCTCACAAATTCTATTTGAAGAACTAAATGTTCAAGTGACTGATTATAAAGATGAACTTTTTACAACCATTCATACTTTAGGTCAATTAAAGTCAAATAGAATTCATATTGTTGGTGGCAATAAGCTAACAAAATTAGAAGATATGAAAAAAGTAATTCAAAAGATATCTTCTTTAAAAGGAGATTCAATCTTAGTGACTGATTCTTTTAATCATGAAGAATTATTAAAAGTATCTGATATTGTTGAAATGTTAGTTACTCAAGCTTATGTATGTGATACTTATAAGTCGAAAAAAAGCGAAGCATCATCAAATGTATTTGTTCAAGCTAATAAGGAACTTAAAAAAGCATTTGATGAAGGTGTCATTTATGGAGAGTCTATTAATCAAGCAAAAGACTTAGTCAATGCTCCATACAATTATATGAAGGCTAAGGATTTAGCTGATCATGCAAAAGCTTTAGAAAGATATGAAGGAATTACTGTAAAGATTTACGAAAAAGAAGAAATTCAAGCAATGAATATGGGTGCTTATCTAGGTGTTAACAAGGGTTCATCAGACGCTCCATACTTTATTTTTATTGAATATAAGGCTAAAGATAACCAAGATCAACCAACAGCTTTGGTTGGTAAA
Source organism: Hujiaoplasma nucleasis (assembly GCF_013745115.1). Taxonomy (GTDB): domain Bacteria; phylum Bacillota_I; class Bacilli_A; order Izemoplasmatales; family Hujiaoplasmataceae; genus Hujiaoplasma; species Hujiaoplasma nucleasis. The sequence goes on from NZ_CP051151.1 coordinate 1,417,962, forward strand.
GGTGTGATGTTTGATACAGGTGGTTATTCTTTAAAACCATCAACTTCTATGCCCGGCATGAAAATCGATATGGCTGGATCAGCTGCCGTCATAGCTGCTATTGAAGGTATTGCTAGATTAGCCTTAGACACCCATGTTTATGCTATAGTGGCCGCGACTGATAACCGTATAGGTGATGACGCCATTGTGCCTGATGATATATTAACTTCAGCTAATGGGAAAACTATTGAGATTATATCTACAGATGCTGAAGGGCGTTTAACTTTAGTGGATGCTATTTGGTTTGCACAAAAAGAAGGCGCAAAAAAAATCATTGACGTCGCAACCCTTACAGGTGCTATCATGGCAGCTTTAGGTTCTTACTATACGGGTGCATTTACCAATGACCAAGACTTCTTTGATGAATTTAAAAAAGTGACTGAAATGACTGGTGAGAAAATATGGCAAATGCCTATTTCTAAGGAATATCATGATGAGTTAAAATCAATTGTTGCTGATTTAAAGAACAAAGGTGGACGTTTAGGGGGAGCTTCACAAGCGGCTGCTTTTATTGAAGAGTTTGTAGATAAAGATACCAAATGGATCCATTTGGATATCGCTGGAACCGCCAATGAGTCAAAAACTGGCGCTACAGGTGTTATGGTTAAAACATTTATGAAATTCTTTTCATAATTAAAATAATATATAGAATTCGAAAGGAGATGTATGGAAACATACAATAAATAATATGAAAAAAATAATGGCTGTAAACGCTGGTTCTTCTTCATTAAAATTTCAGTTACTTGAAATGCCAAGCGAGAATATGATTACCAGTGGAATTGTAGAAAGAATAGGGATGAGTAAATCTGTTTTTTCAATTAAAGTTAACGGAGAAAAAATAGAAGAAACATTAGATATCGCCAATCATGGAGATGCAGTTAATTTATTATTAAATAAATTAATTGAACACGATATTATTTCATCATTTGATGAAATCGCTGGTGTTGGACACAGGGTAGTTCATGGTGGAGATAAAATATCTGAGTCAGTTGTTATAGATGAGGCATTGATTCAGTATTTAGAAGAGATTATTGATTTGGCGCCTTTACATTTAGGTCCAAACTTAACAGGTATAAAAGCTTTTAAAGAGATTTTACCCAATGTAAAACATGTGGGGGTATTTGATACTGCTTTCCATCAAACTATGCCTGAAGAATCATTTTTATATGCAGTGCCTTATGATTGGTACACCAAATATAAAGTAAGAAAATACGGCTTCCACGGGACAAGTCATAAGTTTATTACACAAAGATATGCTGAAATGATGAATAAAGATATTCATGATGTTAATATTGTCATAGCTCACATTGGTAATGGAGCGTCTATTTGTGCTGTTAAAAACGGACAATCCATTGATACTTCAATGGGATTCACTCCATTAGAAGGTATTCCTATGGGAACACGTTCAGGAAATATAGACCCTGCAGTAGTTGAGTATATGGCTAGTGTTAAACATAAACCTGTAAAAGAAATTATTAATCAGTTAAATAAGAAATCTGGTTATTTAGGTTTATCTGATTTATCTTCTGATTCACGTGATTTAGTTTCTGCATCAAAAGAAGGAAATCATCAAGCTGCATTAGCTATTAATGTTCAAGCAAAAAGGATTGCTGATTATATAGCCTCATATCATAACTATGTTGGTGGTGCTGAAGCAATTATCTTCACTGCAGGTATCGGTGAAAATGCTAAGGAAACTAGAGAAAACATAGGTTCTAGATTGGCTGCATTTGGTGTTGAAATTGATGACAAAAGAAATAATTGTCGTGGAGTTGAACAATTAATCTCTACTGATCATTCGAAAATTAAAGTTTATGTCATTCCAACCAATGAAGAAGTCATGATCGCAAGAGATACTTTGGCTTTACTGTAAACTTAAATAAAGATTAGCCCCTTTTCATAAGTAATATCTTATGAAGGGGGTTTTTTTATGGAAAAATTTTTGTTTTTAATGCTTTCGTTTTTATTGAATATCTATCCTATTGACATATTGGGTTCATATCAAGAAGATTATAAATGTTATGACTATGGTTCGTATCAGGGGGATGGTTACTTAATGGTTTATGATTTATTAAGTGATGAAGTTTATTATGAAATTCTATATGATCAAGGTAAAGATGAATCTTTTATTTATTTGGCAGATGTAGGAGACACTATTTTTATCTTAGTAGAAATTAATCAAGGACAAGAATACAAGATATTACATTATGATCATCAAGGTCTATTAATTAAAGAAAGAGTATTAGACTATGAAATTATCGCTTTTTATAATCATCATCATTACTTGGTGATTGATGTAGATGGAGATTATCTTTACATTGATGAAGATTTTAATATTCTTTTTGAACCTATCATTGAGGAAAGAGTGAAAGAATATTCATATATACAGTACCAAGGGGAGCTTTTGATAGATGAAAAAATCTCTAATCAACACATAATTGAAGATTCTGGTTATCATCAAATTCAAATTCAAAGCAATGATTATATCTTTTTCTATGATTTAATCATTGAAAAAGATATTCATATTATAGGTCAAGAGTATAAAGATGGATATAGAGGCCAAATAGTTATTGAAGAAGATGACCTTCTTGTGAATAACAAAGCATATGAATCAATGTCTATTATTGATCAAAGTGGATTATATAGTATTACTTATTATGACAAGAATATCCTTATACAAGACTTACAGGTTAAATTATATCCTGAAGTCATTTATTATAATGGTATCGATCACTATGACTTGATAGATGATTTGATCATTGATGAACCTATTTCTATTTTTGCTAATATAGACGACTTAAAATTAAATGGTTTATCCTATAATCACGAACTGATTAGTGAAACTGGAAATTACTATTTACAAGCTGGCATTGATACCATTAGCTTTAAAATTGTTTCTAAAGTAAGTGGTGTTGAAAATCAAGCAATCTATTCGTCAGTGGAATTATATGCTTTTGGTGAGATCTATTTAAATGGACAAGCCATTCAAGGACTTAAATATATTAAAGAAAGTGGTCATTATTCTTTGGAAGTTATGGAAGATGGACAAGTCATTGAAAGTATTTTTTTTACTATTGATAATGCTGATGAGTTTAATGAAAACAAAGATAATATATATCTATATATAGGATTATTGTTGGTTGGAATGGTCTCAATATTACTATTAAAAATAGTTATACTTTATAAATTATGATATAATACTTTTGAGGGTTTATATGATAGATTTTTCTCTATATTTACAAAGTTCATATTCTTTTAATGGAAGCTTAATTGATATTGAAACAACTGTGAAACGTGCTAAAGAATTAGGTTATTCAAGTTTAGGTTTGGTCGATAGAAATAAGATGCATGGAGTTATTAAGTTCTATAAGTCTTGTTTAAATCACGGGATTAAACCTCTTTTAGGTTTGGAAGTTATCATTAAATCCGAGAAATATTCTGACTTAATTTGTTTATTATATGCTAAAAATAATGAAGGTTATCAAAATTTAATGAAGTTAAGTTCTCATCTTGCCTTAAGTAAAGGTTATTTGGAGTTACATGAATTATCTTCTTTTTCTCAAGGACTTATATTAGTGGCTGTAATTGATCGTGGAGGATTGAATGATATTGTCCACCAAGACGATCATGAAATGATGATTAATTTGTTAGAGGACTTAGAAAAGCATGCCGAAGATTACTATCTTGGATTTGGTTCGGATATATTTGAATATAACGATTTATATGATGTGTTAATTAAGAATTTTAAGATAGTCATTACATCACCAGTAATCTACTTATACGAAGAGGATAAAGAAGCTTCAGAAATTCTAAAGAAAATTCTAAAAAGTGAACATTCAGACTTAGGTTTGTTTGAAGAAAGTCAAAGCTCCTATCATTTACCTAAGAGATCGTTGTTGGATACTTGGTATAAAAATTATCCAGATGCTATTAAAAATTCATTACAGATGATTGATAAAGTAAATCTAACTATCAACTTTAAACAAAGATATTTACCCAAATATCCTGAAAGTGAAATAACTTCTTATGAGCACCTAGAACAATTAACTGATAAGGGCTTAAAAAGAAGACTGGTTCAAAAGAACCAGTACCCACAAATGTACAGTCTTTATAAGGAAAGATTGAATCATGAAATGTCAATCATCAAAGAAATGCATTATGAAGATTATTTTTTGATTGTTTGGGATTTTGTCTTATATGCTAAAAAACAAAATATCTTAGTTGGACCAGGAAGGGGATCCGCTGCAGGTTCTTTAATTTCATATTGTTTAGGAATTACTGAGGTTGATCCTTTAGACTTTAACTTATATTTTGAGCGTTTCTTAAACCCTGAAAGAATCACTATGCCTGATATAGATATGGACTTTCCTGATAATAAAAGAGATGAAATTATCACTTATGTTGTAGAAAAATATGGCTTTGATAAGGTATCTTCCATCATTACTTTTGGTACTTTTCAAGGTAAATCAGCCATTAGAGATGTGGGGAGGATTCTTGATACTTCTACAGTCATTATTGAAGATTTAACAAAGAAAATTTCTTTGTCAAATAACTCTATTGAACAATATGAAAAAGAATATCCTAAAGATTTCCAATATTATATGAATAATCCAGAAATTAGTCATTTAATTACTATAGCGAAGAAATTATCAGGGTTAGTAAGGCATGTATCAACACATGCGGCAGGTGTCATTATTTCAGATAATCCTATCATGACCTATACACCGACTCAACCTGGTTTGTTAAATATGTATCAAAGTCAGTATGAGGCAAGTGATTTAGAAAGTTTAGGCTTACTTAAAATTGATTTTTTAGGAATTCGTAATTTAACAATTATTCAAGAAGTCATAGAAATGATTGAAAAAAACGAAGGTGAGAAAATTAATGTTTATAAACTTCCTTTAGATGATAAAAAAACTTTTAGCCTCTTAAAAGATGTTAAAACATTAGGAATCTTTCAGTTAGAGTCTGAAGGTATGATGAATTTAATGAGACAAATGCGATTAGAGAATTTTGAAGAAATCGCAACTTGTATTTCTTTACATAGGCCTGGTCCTATGGAGAATATCCCTGCTTATATTAGAAGAAGAAACAAAGAAGAACTGGTGGATTATTTGCATCAAGATTTGATTCCTATTTTAAAGCCAACCCATGGTATTATTGTTTATCAAGAACAAATAATGAAAATTGCAAATCAGTTTGCGGCTTACTCTTTAGGTGAAGCTGATGTTTTAAGAAGAGCCGTTAGCAAAAAAAATAAATCTGTCCTAGAAAAAGAAAGGCAAAAATTTGTTTCAAGAGTTATCAAACAAGGTCATTCAGAAGTCTTAGGAAATAAAATATATGACTATATTGTTAAATTTGCTAATTATGGTTTTAATAAATCTCATGCAGTCGCATACTCATATGTATCTTACTGGATGGCTTATTTAAAGGCTAACTATCCTTCTTATTTTCTTGCGGTTTTATTGGATTATCAAATAGGTTCAGCTGTGGGGACTAAGAAATATATTAGAGAATGTAAAACTATGGGTATCCAAGTTTTACCTCCTAAAATCAATCATTCTTTGGTGAGATACCATTACGAAAAAGCTGGGTTAAGGTATCCTTTTATGGCTATTAAAGGTATCGGCCAAATCATGGCTGAAAAAATTATTCAAATTCAAGAAGAAAAACCGGTAAGTTCTTTTATTGACTTTTACGAAAGAGGAAGACACCTTCCTAAGAACGTGATTGAAATATTGATTTATGCCAATGTCTTTTCTGAATTTGGTGTTAACAACCGTACTTTGATTGAGAATTTAGACCGTATTGAATCTTTTATTCAGTTTCATTATAAGAATGATTCTTTTAATTATGTTGATTATGAAGAATATGATTATAGTTTTTTAGAAGCTAAGGAAAGAGAGTTATTGGGAGTGCATTTTGAGTATCATTTGATGAATCGATATGAAGATCTTATTAAAAAAAGGCATTTAAGTGCCTTATCTGATATTGTTGAAAAGCCTTTAGGGAGATATAGTTTTGTTTGTTTACTTTCAAGAGTTAAGGTTATTCAAACCAAAAACCATAAAGAAATGGCGTTTTTATCATTAGAAGATGAATTTACCCAAGTAGACTCAGTCTTGTTTCCTAAGCTCTATGAGCAATATCAAGGACTTTTAAAAGAACAAATGGTATATTTAATTAGTGGTAAAACTGAGTTAAGGAATGATTCCTTACAAGTGATTATAGAAAAAATCGAACAATTATAGGAGTGGTAAAATGAAAATAGCATTGTTAACATCTGGTGGTGACGCTCCAGGGATGAACGCAGCTATAAGAGCTGTGGTAAGAACTTGTGTATATTATAATATTGAAGCATATGGAGTTCGAGATGGTTATAAAGGATTGGTTGAAGATAACTTTAGACACCTTCATTCTTTTGATGTAGGTCAAATGATAGATCGAGGTGGAACGATTTTAGGTTCTGCTAGATTGGATAGTTTTAAGAATGAAGAAGTCGTAAAAAAAGCTATAGATAACCTAAGAAAAAGAAGTATTGATGGTTTGGTTGTAATTGGTGGAGATGGGACATTTAAAGGTGCCATGGCTTTAGAGGCTCAAGATTTTCCGACCATAGGTATACCAGCGACCATTGATAATGATATCAATGGTACGGAATATACTATTGGTTTCTTCTCAGCTTTAGATACATCCATGGAAGCCATTGATAAGTTAAGAGACACATCATTTTCTCATCAAAGATGTACGGTTGTTGAGGTTATGGGTAGAGATTGTGGTGACTTAAGTATCTATTCAGGTATTTCTTGTGGGGCAGAAATTGTGGTCACTAGTGAAACAGGATATAATGAAACAGAGATTTTAGAAAGAATTCAAAAAGCTAAAAACCAAGGCAAAAGACATTTAATTGTCGTAGTTGCTGAAAACATCACTGATGTTAATCAACTTGCTAAGAAAATTCAAACCAACACTGGATATGATGCGAGAGCTACAGTCTTAGGTTACATACAAAGAGGTGGATCGCCTTCAGCTTTTGATAGAGTTTTAGCTTCTAAGATGGGTATATTAGCGGTTGAGTTATTAAAAGAAGGCAAACATAATTTAGCCACTGTATCTCAAGGTTTACATGTGAATTCAATGTCTTTAAGTAAGGTCCTTTATGAAAAGGCAGATAAACCTAATTTATATCGTTATTTAGAAAAATTAAGATAAAAAAAGATGACTGGACAATTAAGTTCAGTCATTTTTATATTCTATAATATCTTTATGTTTTGGATGGTAAAGAACAATTAAATAACCATCAAGATAATCTGTAACTAAAGCGTACTTATATAAGTCATCTATTTTAAATTCAGGATGTTTTTGATGAAAACTTCTTAAAATATCATTTTTATTATCTAAATGTTCCCAATAAATTTGTGGCTTAATGGGGTAATGATTAAGAAAATCATACTTTAAATAACTTTCAATTTGATTTGTAAATAGTTGGTTCACTTTAAGAAATTCAATCAAATAGATAAACAAGTCTTTAAAATGATATCTTAGAGTTGAGTAATTCTTCTTTTTAAAAAAATCATACATTTGAAGGTAAAAATCAAAAGCGTCCATATCTTTTGTTAAAAATTTTATACTTTTGTTTAAAAAACCTTTGTTCCAATAAATATTTAACATAGTTTCAACTTGATGTATAATTTCTAAGGAAGCTTGATCAATATACTTACTATCAATAATCTCGTAAGGGGCAACTTGTTGGTAATTGATTTGGTGTTCTTTTGTTTTATAGTATATAGAGGTTCCTTTAAGTATTTTAAGAAATCCTAGTTGTAATTCATCAGGAAAGAGTTGGTAAATCGTATTAAAAGTGTTTTTAAAACTATTTAAATCTTCATAGGGCAAACCAGCAATTAAGTCTAAATGCAAAGTAACATTTGATTTTTTTAGTTCTTGAATATTAGCAATTAGTTTTTGAGTGTCTTGATAGCGATTAACTTCTTGATTGACTTGATCATTAGTTGATTGAATACCTAATTCAAAGCGTATCAAGTTTTTAGGAGCCTTATTCACTAAGAATTCAATGAAAGGTTTCTTCAAAACATCACCATTAATTTCAAATTGGTAAACAATATTTTTATCATTTCTAGATATGATATATTCAAGAAATTCTTGAGCCAGTTTTGGATTGGCATTAAAGGATCTATCTAAGAATTTAAAAGTTTTTCCTCCTCGTTTTATTAATGAATCAAGGATTTCTTTGACATGGTCAAGGGAGAAAAACCTTAGACCCTTTTCCAATGAAGCCAAGCAATATGCGCATTGATATGGACAACCTCTAGACAATTCAAGGTACTGGATTTTATGTTGATAGTCATCATGATCTAATATAAAATAAGGGTTATTTAAATTATCAAGATTTTTAATAATTTTTATTTTGTTTTTTATGATTAAATCCTTTTCCTTATAAATAAGGTTAGGAATATTCTTTAAATTATCTTCTTGATGAAGAGCTTCTAAGAGAAGATTAAAACTTTCTTCACCTTCATTAACTATAATATAATCAGCTAGATCATCTTTAAAGAAGCCTTCGTTTACATAGGAAACTTCTGGACCCCCTAGCAATAATTTTGTTTTAGGTGATAATGCTCTTATTTTTTTAAGAAGTGCTTTTATGATTTCAATATTCCATATATATACTGAAAAACCAATCAAATGAGCTTGGTAAGTCATAATATCTTCAATTATTTTTTCTTGAGTATCTTTGATGGTGTATTCAAAAACATCTACAGGATAGTGTGTATTGGCCTTTAAATATCGTACCGCAAGATTAGGATGGATATATTTAGAATTGATTGCTATAAGCATTGTTTTCATTTAATCACCTGTATCTATTGTATCAAATAATTTAAAAAATAAGTAATGTATATAAAATATGTTATACTTAAATTGGTGATTATATGAAAGATTTTAAATTGATATCAGAATATCTTCCGACAGGAGACCAACCAAAAGCAATTCAGACTCTTGTTGAAAATTTGAATAATAATATGAAAGAACAAGTCTTGTTAGGAGCGACTGGTACAGGTAAAACTTATACCATAGCTAATGTCATTCAAGAGGTTGATAGACCTGTTCTTGTTTTAGCGCACAACAAAACTTTAGCAGGCCAATTATACTCGGAGTTTAAATCATTATTTCCTGACAATCGAGTGGAATACTTTATCTCTTATTATGATTATTATCAACCAGAAGCTTATGTTCCAGGGGCAGACTTATATATAGAGAAAGACGCAAAAATTAATGATGAAATTGATGAATTGCGTCACGCAGCAACTTCTAGTCTTTTAGAAAGAAGAGATGTTATTATTGTTGCTTCTGTATCTTGTATATATGGTATTGGAGATCCGGAAACTTATAAACGAGGTATGGTGACCCTAAGAAAAGATGATGGTATGACCAGGGATGAACTTATGCAAAGACTCGTGGATATACTATATATAAGGAATGATATTGATTTTGTTAGGGGTTCATTTAGGGTTAGGGGCGATGTTGTCGAAATACTACCACCTTATCAAAAAACCAAGGGTATCAGAGTTGAGTTTGATTTTGATGAAGTTTCTAGGATAAGAGAATTTAATATTGTTTCGGGTGAGATATTTCAAGATTATGAAATGTTATCATTGTTTCCTGCATCGCACTTCTTAACAGATAAAGATAAATTAGATGAAGCCTTAAGAAGAATTGAAACAGAACTTAAAGAACAAATTAAATTCTTTAAAGATAAAAATATGCTTTTAGAAGCTGAAAGAATTGAACAAAGAACTAATTATGATTTAGAAATGTTAAGAGAAATGGGGACTGTCTCAGGAGTAGAAAACTATTCTAGACATTTAGCGTTAAGAGAAGAAGGAGAAACTCCTTCTACTTTAATAGATTTCTTCCCTGATGACTTTATTTTAGTAGTTGATGAATCTCATGTGACTTTACCTCAAGTTAGGGGTATGTACAATGGAGATAGATCTAGAAAGCAAACTTTGGTTGATTATGGTTTTAGATTACCTAGTGCTTTAGATAATAGACCATTAAACTTTTCTGAGTTTAATGATAAGATTAATCAAGTTATTTATGTTTCCGCAACGCCAGGAGATTATGAATTAGAAAAATCTGGAGATGTCATTGAACAAATCATTCGACCAACAGGACTTATAGATCCTTTGGTTGAAGTTAGAGATTCAATGAATCAAATTGATGATTTACTTATAGAAATAGATAAAACCATTCAAAGAAAAGAAAGGGTATTGATCACAACGCTTACCATTAAGATGAGTGAAGACCTAACAGCCTACTTGAAGTCTTTAGGATATAAGGTAGAATACTTACATTCAAAAATTAAATCTTTAGAAAGAATGGAACTTATTCGACAATTAAGACAAGGTGATTTTGATGTCCTTGTTGGTATCAACTTATTAAGAGAAGGTTTAGATTTACCTGAGGTATCTTTTATAGCGATTTTGGATGCTGATAAAGAAGGTTTCTTGCGAAGTGAGAAATCATTGATTCAAACTATTGGACGGGCTGCGAGAAATGTTAATGGTCATGTAGTGATGTATGCGTCAAGAATTACAGATTCCATGAAAAAAGCTATTGAAGAAACAGAAAGACGAAGAGAAATTCAAATTCAACATAATATTGATAATAACATTACTCCAAAAACCATCCTTAAGAATATTCCTAAAGCAATTTCAATTAAAACAGATACTGATCAAGTGGTTGATGATATCAATAAATTATCAAGACTAGAAATTGAAAAGAATATCGCTATGTTGGAAGACCAAATGATGGTTTACGCAAAAGAATTAGATTTTGAACAAGCTGCTCGCATCAGAGATTTAATCTTTGAAATGAAGAAAGTTAGCAAAAATAAAAGATAAAATTAATAATATTAATTAAAAAAGTCAATTTTATTGACTTTTTTTAAAATTTTATTAAAAAAATTAAAAAATTTACTTGACATCCTTAAAATACTTGATATAATAAAGGTGTAATTAAGAAAAGTTAACAAAATTATTTACAAAAATCAATAATCTTAATTTATAAATCAATAATGAGGAGGGGTCATTATGAAATATCGTAAAGAAGAATTTAAAGAAACAGTTTACATCAGTGGATTTTGCCAAGGTGAATATTGGCAACAATTTCAAGACAAGAAAAGAAGTTAATTGTTAAGGATTTATTAGGAAGGGGGAAACCAAAATGAAAGAAAGAGAATTCAAGTTGTTTAAAGTCCAAGAATTTGGTACAATTTGTCCAAACGAGTATTGGAATCAATTACAAAACAACTACCATATTCGTCAATCTAAATTACGGAAGGATTATTATGGATAAGAAAAAAATTACTTTACTTATATCTTTATTACTTACAATATTTATATTCTCAATGTCATTGTTTTCTGGGACTGATTCTGGGGAAATGAGTTCAGGATTGTCAATGACATTGAAGAATATCTGGGATTCAATATTTAAAAACAATCCCATAAGTTTAAGTTTCTTACAAACTTTTGTAAGAAAAGCAGCTCATGTATTTGAGTATTTGTTATTAGGGGTATCTTATTTCTTTACTGCAAAAGCTTGGAAGCTATCTATTTTAAAGATTCTCACCATAGGCTTTATTACAGCTGGTATTGATGAGTGGATCCAAACTTTTGTTCCAGGAAGAGCTGGCCGATGGCTTGATATTCTAGTGTTTGATTTAGGCGGTTTTATTATTGGGCTTGCCTTGATGATATTAATATTTGATAGGCGATCAAAAATTCATCCGGATGATGTCTTAAAAGATTTAGAAGATCAAAAAATATCGAGTAAGAAAGCTTATAAATATTTATATAAGCAAGGTCAAAGATTATCATTTACCAATCATGCACATTTTTTAAAGCTCAATATTACATTAATTGATGAACCAGGTGTCAACAAGTTTTTAAAAGTACTATTCTTTATTCCTTTACCCTTATTTATTGCAAGATTTGCCTTATTGTTTATAAGAGATTTTCAATATGATGGATTTTCAAAGGAAGATATTAAAAGAGTTATTAATACTAAAGGTATAAAAATTAATGTTTACCCACAGTCTGGTGAACAAATCGAAATTATAACATTTTAAAAGGAGAGTGTATTATGAGAGATTTTGAAAGAGAAATAGAAAAGAAGATTGAAGAAAAATTCAAAGGTAAGTTTAAGAAATATCCAGTGATGTCAGAGTGTCCAGTGTGCCAACACGATCTTGAAGTAACACATTTATCATGTTCTAATTGTCACACGGAATTGGAAGGTCGTTTTACTTTATCAAAGTTTAATTATTTAAACACTGATAAGTTATATTTCATTGAAATATTTGTTAAAAACAGAGGTAACATTAAAGCAATAGAAAAAGAAATGGGTTATTCATATCCAACCATTAAAAAAATGTTGGATGAAGTCATAGAAGAATTAGGTTATTCAGCTGATGCAAAAGAAGAAGAAGCTGAAGATGTAGATCAAACACCTAAAAAAAGTAAAATAGAAATATTAGATATGATTGATAAAGGTCAAGTATCAGTCGAAGAAGCTGCTAAATTATTAGCTAAAATTAAATAGGAGGGGAAAATTATGTCAAACCATGAATTAAAAGAAGAAAGAATGAAAATTTTAGATTTATTATCAAAGAAAATTATTACCGCTGAAGAGGCAGAAAAATTATTGTCATCATTGTTAAGTGAACAAGAAGAACCAAAAGCTATAGAAAAAAAATCACAATTTAGAATGTTGAAAATTAAAATTGATTCAGCTGATGGCGATAATGTCAATGTTCAAATTCCGATTGAATTTGCTAAATTATTAAAAACTAAGAAGTTTATGGGCAATTATACATCAGATTTTGATTTTGATATCGATCAACTCATTGAAATGATTCAAACAGGAGCTCATGGAGAACTTGTAAATATCAAATCTGGCGATGGTGACACTGTAAAAATCGTTGTTGAATAAGATCTTAAAAACACCTTTTAGGAGGTGTTTTTTTAATTGTCAGCTTTTTTTGTAGTTTTTATGGTATAATATTTATAAAGATATTTATTTTTTTGCGTAAATTTGGAAGGAGAAAATATGTCTGAAAATCAAAATGAAAAATTCATAGTCGAGGCTATCGATTTAACCCATGATGGGTTGGCCGTTACACGTTTAGATGATGGCTACACTGTTTTTGTCGAGGATTTATTAAAGGGAGAAACAGCTGAAATCGAAATCACTCATAGACGTAAGAATTTTGGTTTTGGTCAGGTTGTCACAAGGATTAATCGAAGTCCTTATCGACAAGCACCAAAATGCAAACATTTTTATGAATGTGGTGGATGCCAATTAATGCATATGGACTATGACGTCCAAGTTGCTTTTAAAAAATATCGAGTAGAATCAATGTTGAAAAAAATTGGCGTTGATAACATAGATGTTGATGATATGGTATCAATGGTTAATCCATATTATTATCGTAATAAGGTTGAGATTAAATTTGCTAATGGTAAAGAAGGTATAGAAGCAGGTTTTTATCAAACCAAGTCTCATGATGTGGTTGATATAGAAGAATGTTTTATTATGCCTAAAAAATCCTTCCAATTATTAACTTTAATTAAGAATCTTTTTAATCAATACAAGATCAGTGCATTCGATGAAAAAACTAAGAATGGTTTAGTAAAATCTATTATTATTAGAGAATCTAGTAAACATAAAGAAATATTGGTTTTGATGAATTTATCAGCGTCAAAATTACCTAATGAACGTAAATTTATTAAAAGACTTGCTGAACAACAATCAGAACTTGTTGGTGTAGGAATAATTAAAACAGATGATGATAGTGATTATCATTTAAATAAACCTATTCGTTTAGTTTATGGTAAAAGATTTATTTATGATACGATTCTAGATGTTAAATATAGGATTGGTTTTAAATCTTTCTTCCAAGTTAACCCTTTACAAACAGAAAGATTATATTCAACAGCTATAGAAATGGCAGGATTATCTTTGAAAGATAAGGTCATCGATGCTTATTCAGGGATTGGATCCATTGCTTTAAATATCGCTAATAAAGTATATAAAGTATTTGGTATAGAACAATTAAGAGCTGCAGTTTATGATGCAAAAAGAAATGCCAAATTAAACAATATAAAAAATGCCTTTTTTGAAGTAGGAGATGCTGAAAAAGTAATATCAAAATGGAAAAAATATTCTTTTGACGCTATTTTCTTTGACCCACCAAGAAAAGGATGCAAAAAAGAGTTTTTAAAAACAGTTGTTGATATGAAAATTCCTAAAATTATCTATATTTCATGTAATCCAGCAACTTTAGGAAGAGATTTAGAATACTTGATTAATCATGATTATGAAATTAAGAAAGTGGCTCCTGTTGATATGTTTCCGCAAACATCACACGTTGAGTCTATCGTATTGCTTTCATTAAAAACAGCGTAACAAAGCCATTTATAAATACCAATTAAAGGTGATTTTATCTATCAAAGGGTAAATATTGCCTTTTTTTTATTTTCTAGCCATTGTGGGAACATACGCATATCATTGTGGAAACATATTTTTTGTTCAAATGGACTGAAAATGATAGTCGAGGTTTGTTTGGGTAAACATATTTTAACACCTATTTTTGTTTTGATAATTTTATCAAATCGCACTATAAAGGGCATAAGTATACTTGATGTTTACACACTCAATGATAGAGCCAATTCTGACATTTTTTAAGTATTATTTTGTGTTTCATCTCACTTTTTTATTCAACTGTAAAAAAAGCTATTCCATCATTGAGTTGATGAGATATGCTCTGCTATGAAAAAACAGGACACACGCCCCCCCTTTAAAGATAATGATGTATAATATAAACAAGACAAGGAGAAAAAGAATGACAAATCACTATACAACTGACTTTAAGCTTAAGATTGTTAAAATGATATTAGATGATCACATATCAAAACATGAGTTAGAAAGACAATATAAGGTAGCCAGGAAAACTCAAAGAGACTGGGTACGTAAATATGAACAAGAGGGTATAACAGGCTTAATAAATAAAAAGAAACAAAGAGATAAAATACCAACTGATAAAACAAAAGATTCAATAGATGATTTGAAACATCAAATTTTCTTATTGAAAATTGAAATAGAACGGCTTAAAAAAGGCTATTCTAAAGAAGATGTAAAATATATAAAAAAAAACTCATAAAACAATATGAGTTTGAACTGAAAGACAAATTCAAAGCTAGGTACTATGTAAAAGACTTATGTAAGTATTTAGAAGTTCATAGATCAAGCTATTACAGGTATCTTAAGAGGAAGACCTACTTAACACATCAAGAACAAACTAAGAACCATCTGAAGATGTTAATCAAGAATTACCATGAAATGTATCCGACAAAAGGATATAGATCCATAAGAAAAGATATTAGAGATGAAACTGGTTGGGTTGTAAGTTATTACTTAATGTATCGGTGCTTTAGAGAGATGGGTATCTCTTCTAAAGCTAGAAGGAAGGCCTTTAGAAGGCCAAAACACCAATCTGATAAGTTCCCTAATTTAGTGAATAACAATTGGTTAACATCAAGACCATTTGAGATTGTGTGTTCGGATACAACCATGTTGGTTATTAATGGGAAGAAATATGATTGGAACTATCATATAGATGTTTTTAATAATGAAATGGTAGGGTGGAATCTAGCCAACTACAAACATGGCATGGGCGTCATGAATCATCATAATTCTTTAAAAGACTTTCTTAAGATTAAAGAAGAAAGAGGCTATGGTGATTTAAATACAATTCTTCATAGTGACCAAGGCAATATATATGCATCTAAGAAGTTTGAAAAAGCGCACAAAGATTATCCTATTACAAGAAGCATGTCAAGGGTGGCTACACCAACTGATAATGCAGTTATAGAATCACTTAATGGCTGGATAAAGGCAGACATTAAAAAGAACTTAAAAATAGATGATTTTCAAGACCCATGGAAAGCGATTGAAATCTATGTTAATTACTTTAATAACAAAAGGCCATCATGGAAGCTAAATTATTTAAGTCCAGTAGAATATAGAATAATAAAGGGAATTAAATAAATATCAATGAGTCTATATAAAGGAAAGAAAACATTTGATATAATATATTTAAGAATAGTAATTATATCCTCTTTTTTAAAACTTAAAGGGGGGATATGTGTCCTGTTTTTTCATAGCAGAGCAATTAAAACAAGCTTTTCAAGAAAATGCAGAAAATTCATTTTCAAAAAGTAAAAATAATGCTGAAAAAATAGGTGTAATAATTGCGGTTCTAATTTTTTCTCTTTTTCTAATTTTTATCGGATCAGTACCTTTTGTAATGCTAGTTGCAAACTGGATTAAATCTGATTTTCTTACAGGATTAAGATCTTTTTTAGCTTATAGTCTATTATGGCCTATGTTTAATGCTTTCAGAAGAAGTTTGGCTTCGGAAAAAACTGTTTCTAATGAAAAACAAAGACTTACAATAATCATGTTCTTGTCAGGTGTTTATATTGGAATATTATATACTATGTTCGGATTTAACTTTGAGCTCTTTGATGTTGCATATTTTTATTCTTCATCAAATATAACATTCTCCAACTCACTAAGCATAATTATGCCTACACTTACAGTTGTTAGCGTAATATTAACATTTTATGCAGTGATATCTAAAATAGCACTTGAGAACGTCAAGAAAAATGATTATCCACACTGGACAATGAAATATCCTTTCATTGGAACAATCATTGTTTTATCCACATATGGAGTCCTAATTTATTTTACAGAGCTAACATCAGAGGAGAAGCTCTTACTTGACTTAGAAAATCTAAATAGCACTATTGGAATTTATAAAGATTTATTAGCAGCTGCATTAATACCATTGATTATAGGTGTTTTTCTGAATGTGAATTCAGAAAATAAATACAAAAGAAACGCTGGTAGTGATAACGATCTAGAATTAAGTTCAATAAAAGAGGAGATGAGAGACGATGTATAGAGCTACTTTTCATAACCATTCAAAAAAAGAGAGTAAAAGGCAGATACTATTATGATTAAAGAAGTTATTTTTGATAATTTTAGAAATTTGTCGGGGAAGTATCAACTTGATGAGGGTATAAATGTAATAGTAGGAAAGAATAGTAGTGGAAAAACTAATTTTTTAGATGGACTTAAACTAGCGTTTTATACATTAGTTGGAGATTATTTTCCTGTATCATTAGGGGACTTTAAAGATAGTGATGATAGCCACCCAATTATTATTGATGTAGTTTTGCTTGAGGACTCTATTCCATCGTTAATAAGTATTAATTCAAAAAAAGAAAGCGAGTGGGGCTTCAAAGTTATAGTAAAAAGAACTCAATCCGGGAGGTATTTGAAGCAGGTAAGATTGTTAAATGGCAGCACTATTGATATTGAAACAACAAGAGAAGATAAAAAATTACCAAAAATTCACAGCATTCCACTTCAAAGAATAGAAGATATATTGATTCCTGGTCTTACTTTGGGTATATCTAAGTTTATTGAATCAGATGTTCAATATAAAAATATAATTAGAGATTCTAAAATTGATATCAAAAAACAAATTAGCAAAAAAGAAAGTGAATTTAAAAAAATGTGTTTGATGTTTAATCAAAATCTTAGTATTGAACTTTCAGACCCTAAAATTAGTAATGAGAGATTATTTGTAGTGGATGGAGATAAAGAACATAATGCAAGAATTGGTTCGGGATATAAAAGTATAGCAAACATATTTATAAACTCAATTAATGATGACTTCAATATCATACTTATTGATGAAATTGAAAACCATTTGCATCCATCACTTATAAGATCTTTAATTAGAGAATTAAGAAAAATAGAAAACATTATGGTCATCACTACTAGTCATTCACCAGTTGTTATAAACGAGTTATTCTTGAAAGAAATTATTCATATATCCGGATTGAAACTATCTGACATTCATGATGATCAAGATGGTAATATTAAAAGAAAATTGAATAAATTTTTGCATCCAGGAAGAAATGAATTAATCTTAGCTGACAACATAATTCTTGTGGAAGGTTATACAGAAGAGTTGTTAATTAGGAATTACTTGGTACAAAATAACAAAAATTGGACTGTAGTAAATGTAGCTGGAGTTATGTTTGAACCATATGTGATTTTGGCAGCTTTTCTTAATAAGAATATAGTAGTCATTAGTGATAACGATTTTGCTTTATCACTAGAAAAAAAGAATTCAGACAGATTTGTAAAACTTGAAGAATTGTGTAATAAACATAACATTAAATTACTAGAGGTTTATAATACTCTAGAATCTGATTTATATAAAAACAAGTATCTCACTAAAGAATTTGACAGTCTATTAAAAAAACATATTAATTTTCCAGATGTAAGTATAGCTAAAGAAAAAAAGAAAACTGAAATTGCAGAAATGTTAATAGAGAAAAATGTTGATTTGTCTGATTGGCATATTATAAAAGGAATTAATGATGAGTTCAAAAGTAATTAAGTTTGTGGCTGGTGGCGGTAAAACAACATATTCAAAGAAACTTATGAGTAAAACAAAGAATGGATTATATCTCGCTTTTACAAATAGTGTTGTTGAAGAAATGAGTAGTAACGGATTTTTATCTAAAACTATAGATTCCCTATTTGCTAGTTTCATTATTCCTAAGTTTGTTGATTTAATACCAATTATTAACTCCTCATCAAATATTAAATATTTTGATAAAGAAAGCCCAAATGACATTGCAAAAGCTGCATCAAATATTTCATTTACATCAAATGGGGAAATTTATAATAAAGGCAAGAAAATATATGAAGTATCATTAAATTCTACTAATGGTGAACTTCACAAGCTAAATTATTTCAAAAACTCAAGGTCTATCAAATATATTTTTGATATAGATTCAACTAGACTAACGCACCAACAAAGAGGACAAATATCTGAATTTATTATTCATAATTACCCAAAAGAGTTGAGTTACATAATGTCAAAAAGATTTTCATTTATAATTTTTGATGAAGCACAAGATTTATCTGGATATAGGGAAAAATTTTGTAGCTTACTATACTCATCGAATGTCTCATTAAGAATTTTGGGCGATGACTATCAAAACATCAACAATGGTGGTGTGTGGTTTGAAAAACTATCTCCGTCAAAAATTAATAATCTCACTTATAGATGTTCTGATGTACTTTGTGAATGGATTAGACGAGAATTAGACATTGACATTCAAGGTGTATCTAGAGATGCTTCTGTTTCATTAATTACACTTGAAAAAGTTTTAAATTATGATGATGGGAAAAGGGTATTACTATATAAAAGTCGAATAAAAAAGTTGGCGGATACAATAGATAATTGGCATGGTAGAACCCAAACCATTCAAAGTGCAAAGGGGAATACAATTGATTCTGATATTGTGATCATAGGAGATTCGCTTAGTAAAAAAAACATGTATACAGCAATTACAAGGACAACTAAAAGTGCTTATTATACAATTAAGAGAATCAATTAATTTAACAACCATACAGAATGGAATATATATAGTGTATATTCAAAACGGGTTTTTATACGCAGGGGTTTAAATCGTCGATTTCGATATGCTTATAACGAACAGAATTTTTACTGTTTTTGTCAGCCTAACTATTCGTTCAAAAGAAAATTGAAGAATATGAACTTTTAGCATTATTTATAGTAAAGTTAGTCTAGAGGTTATCAAAAACAGTGATAAAGTCCATAATGACAAGACATTTAAACAAAGTAGCGATTCGCTTCAAAACCTCAATTATCTATCGATTGAAAGAGGGTCTAGTATTTCAGGGGAACTATCCTTTGAACCTTATAAAATCATGTCTTTAGCAGTATTGGTGGTCATGCACCTGCTATGTTCGCAGCTGGTCCATTCAAAAAACAGCACTTTCTAAGTCGAAAAAGGGTGCCAAAAGGTATGCCGCTTATCTCGTTTTGTGTGACTTCTTTGGTATTGAACCAGAAGAAGAATAATTTAAGATAACTGCCTATAAGGTACTTGGATTCCCATTATATAGAAATGCTTCCCAGATAACACTAGGTTATGGTAATATTCCGCATACAAGTACAAATAGATCCCAAGATAGATTCAATATGAAATGCTCATAGCTCAAGGTTATGGGCGTTTTTCATCCTTAAAGGTGTCTTTATTTTCAATCATAGAAAATGTTACTTAGATTAAACAATATAATTAACTCAAAACCATAATAAAAAATTCTTGTTCATCGAAATAAGTTGGGAAAAATGACTTAAAACCTGAAATGCACCTAATATTCGTTACAATCTATTTGTTTTGATGCTAAAAAAATGCATAAAAAAACGATGAAGCAATCTAAAGAAGTTATTTTTATTGACTCCGTAGTTTATTGTGATATAATAAATCTATATGAATGAACGCTCATATAGATAGGAGATTAGTATGGATCAAAAAGATATAATAGAGTTTTGTGAATGTAATGTTCTTCACCCTGAAAAAATAGAAATAGCCCATAAAAACTTACTAGATAATGAATCTATTTCACTGCTAACTTTGTTCTTCAAAACATTTAGCGATCCCACAAGAATGAAAATCATATTGGCATTAAAAGAAACCGAGTTGTGTGTATGCGATCTGTCTGCTGTGATCAATGTCAGTCAATCCGCTGTCTCACATCAATTGAAAACCTTAAGAGAGAATCGTTTGGTTAAATACCGAAAAGAGGGGAATGTTGTTTATTACTCGCTTGACGATGACCACGTCCACGTGTTAATAACTCAAGCAATGAATCATCTAAAACATAAGTAGAATGGAGAAAAAACATGAAAGAGATTAAATATAGTTTATCAGAAATTAGCTGTGCGAGTTGTGCAGATAAGATTGAACAAAAGATAAAGAAGTTAAACGGAGTTGAGGAAGGTTATTTAAACTTTGTTACAAAAGAAATCAAGGTACAAGTTGCGGATTCAACTGATACTGCAAGACTATTTGACACGATTAAAAAAATTGTGAAAGATGAAGAGGGTGATGTCGAGGTATGTGAACTAACCCCAAATGTCATTTATGCAATAGATGGTTTAGACTGTGCAAATTGTGCGGCTAAGATTGAAGAAAAATTAAACAAAACCGAAGGAATTTTAGGTGCCAACGTTGATTTTATAGCAAAAAAACTGACACTTCAATTCAAAAATTCGCTAGATCAAAAACGTATAGAAGAAAAGGTTCAAAAAATTATTGATAAAATTGAACCAGGCGTAACGATAGCACAATCAAATGTGAAGAATGAAGATCACGTGGATGAAGAATCATCAATGACGAAAGATTTAATCATCTTCGGTATAGGTATCTTACTATTTATTGGAGCATTATTGATTGCTGAAGGAACGGTTTTTCATTATGTATTACTTATACTAAGTTATTTCATCGTCGGTGGAGAAGTTGTACTGAAGGCAGTCAATAACATATATCGAGGTAAGGTGTTCGATGAAAACTTCTTAATGACGATAGCAACTATGGGTGCATTTGCTATTGGAGAGCATCCTGAAGCAGTTGCAGTTATGATTTTTTATCAGGTCGGTGAATTTTTCCAAGACGTAGCAGTCAATCGATCCAGAAGATCCATAAAAAAATTGATGTCAATCAGACCTGATGTCGCAACGATTAAAAAAGGCAACACTTCTGTGGAAATGCGTGTTGAAGACGTTCAAACTGGAGAGATAATGATCATTAAACCAGGCGAAAGAATTCCGCTTGATGGTGAAGTGTTGTCAGGAGATTCCACAATTGACACAAAAATTCTAACAGGAGAATCTGTGCCTGTAAATGTTACAAAAGGTGAGATGGTACTCTCTGGTTGTATTAATATCAATGGTTTATTGACCGTTAAAGTTACCAAACTCGCAAGCGAATCAACTGTTTCTAAGGTACTTGAAATGGTTGAAAATGCAACCAGCAAAAAAGCACCAACCGAGAATTTTATCACTAAATTTGCACGAGTATATACTCCAATTGTCACTTCGTTGGCTGTTTTGATTGCGGTAATACCACCACTCGTTATACAAGGTGCAACTTTTGAGGAATGGATCTACAGAGCACTTATATTCTTAGTTATTTCGTGTCCATGTGCACTCGTTGTATCGATTCCGCTTGGTTTCTTTGGTGGTATTGGAGCTGCATCAAGAAATGGTATCTTAGTTAAAGGTGGAAACTACCTAGAAGCATTAAATAACATTGAGATTGCAGTTTTTGATAAGACTGGCACATTGACTGAGGGAACGTTTACAGTGACTGAAATCAATACAGCTAATGGTGCAACACAAGAAGAGTTGCTCGAAAAAGCAGCTTATGTGGAAAGTTTTTCTAATCATCCTATCGCTGTCTCAGTCGTCAATAAATACAATAAAGAAATAGATCAAAGTTTAATAACTGATGTTGAAGAAATATCTGGACACGGTGTAAAAGCAACTTATCAAAATGATATCATTGCAATCGGGAATGCTAGATTGATGAAAAGAGAAGGTGTTGAATTCAAGGAATCTGTTTCGTTGGGTTCAATTATATACATCGCTATCAATGGAAAATATGTTGGAAATATTGTTGTCTCAGATCAGATAAAGAAAGACTCAAAAGCAGCTATCAAAATGTTGAAATCATTAGGCATTAAAAAAACTGTCATGCTAACTGGTGATAAGAAATTAGTTGCTGATACAGTTGGACAAGAGTTAGATATCGATGAAATTCATAGCGAATTGTTGCCTGAAGATAAGCTCAATATTGTAGAGAAGTTATTACTCCAAAAATCGAGCAGAGGGAAGCTGTTCTTTGTAGGTGATGGTATCAACGATACACCAGTATTAGCGAGAGCTGATATTGGAATTGCTATGGGTGGACTCGGTGCCGATGCAGCCATCGATGTAGCTGATGTCGTGATTATGAATGATGAACCTTCTAAGATAGGTACTGCGGTCTTTGTGGCAAAGAGAACCAGAAAGATTGTTTGGCAAAATATATACTTCGCATTAGGAGTTAAATTCCTGTTTTTAGCCTTAGGAGCTATCGGAATTGCAACTATGTGGGAAGCCGTGATTGCTGATGTCGGAGTATCATTATTAGCAGTACTAAATGCAATGAGGGTACTCAAATATAACTATAAAATAAATAATTAACTTAAATTATACTAACTTATTAGAGTTTATTCAATTTAAGGCTATGTTTTTTTAACAAGTCTCTAATAAAAACAGCTTCATTAAGCCATAAATTAAGGGTGCTAGAAAATTACATATATATGACACTAGGGTGCTAAAATTTTTACACGATTTGAAGGCTAGGGTGCTAAAGTTGTATTAAACCTCAAAACCTTAGACAGTAGAGTGACGGAGGACTTAAACCCTTTTGAATACTCTTTAGGTGATGTGATAAAATGAGTGTAGTTCGTATTGGCAATTTAGCATACGATCTCATTTGGACTGACTGATATCATTTTATAGATGAATGTACTTAATATCTCTGAATCAAGTTCATCGATGACTAAATTCTTTTTACCTAAAATCTCACCTATTTTATCCATACGTTTTTTGGTATCATAATTTTTTACGTGTTCAAGTTCAAGCTTGTTAATCTCTGCTGTTAGAACTTTAAGTCGATCCGAGTATTCTCTATACTTGGCATTAAATATTGATTCTGGAATATCTGGTTTTTTTACCTTTGTATCAATTAGATTGGATAATGCTATTTCGTTTTCGTCTCTTTCTAATGTTAACTTTTCAATGATACTTTCAACATCATCAACCTTGATGGTTGATTTAATTACCCTTTGAATGGTTGTCATGATATCCAGATCTTTTAAGAAGACTTTGTATTTACGTCAATAAAGTGGATATAAAGAGAAAGCATCCTCGGGACATGATACAATATTATTGACAGTTAAATTAGATATAATGTGTACACTGAATTAAACAACTAAAATAAGAAAGGTAAAACATATGAAAAAGTATGAAGCAGTTATTCAAGGTATGACATGTGATGCCTGTGAAATCCATGTAGAAAAAGCTTTAGGGTCTATAGAAGTTAAAATCATTGATGTTGATTATAAAACAGGAGTTGCTCAATTTGTCTCAACTGAAAGCATTTCTTTTAAAGATGTTGAATTGGCATTGAGTAAAACACCATATTATTTGAAATCTGTACATGAAGAGAATCATATAGCACAAGACAGCACATCCAATAAAAAAGATTTTGATTTAATTATTATTGGATCAGGCAGTGCTGCTTTTTCTGCAGCAATTAAGGCTAAAGAATATGGTAAGACGGTAGCAATTATAGAACGGGATACGATTGGAGGCACATGTGTAAACGTTGGATGTGTGCCATCAAAAACCATGATTCGTGCAGGTTATATAAATCAATTTTCAAAGAGCCACAATTTTCAAGGATTAAATATATCATCAAACGAGGTAAATTTTGAACAACTGATTGACCAAAAGAATCATTTAGTTGACCAGTTAAGACAAAAAAAATATATAAACTTACTAGATGTTTATCAAATTGAACTTATTAAAGGACACGCAAGATTTATCAATAGTAGTCAAATTTCAGTCAATAACAACGTTTATACTGCAGATAAATACTTGATTGCGACAGGTTCTAAGCCTGTGATTCCCAATATAAAGGGGTTAGATCAGGTTAATTATTTGACCAGTACTACATTACTAGAATTAAAAAAAACACCTAAAAGTATTGTTATTATCGGATCTGGATATATTGCACTAGAACTCGGGCAAATGTTAAAAAATTTGGGATCAAAAGTTACTTTTTTAAGAAGAAGTCATTATTTATTAAAAGAGTATGATTCAGAAATATCGATTAAAATGGAGGAAATACTAAAGACTGATGGTATTGAATTGATCAATGATATTTCTTATGACAAAGTTGAAAAGAACCAGGATTTGATTCAGATTCATTTCACAAAAAACAACGAGAAAACATATTTAGAAAGTGAAGCACTACTCGTTGCAGCCGGACGTACTCCTAGTACAGAAGATTTGAATCTTGATTTAGCTGGAGTTAAACTTGGTGATACAAACGAGATATTAATTAACGATTTCGGTGTAACTAGCAATGAAAATATTTATGCAGCTGGTGATGTCACTGGTGGTCCTATGTTTGTATACGTTGCAGCTTATCAAGGTGGAGTAGTTATGGATAACGCATTTGGTAATGTTAAAAAGAAGATAGATTTGAGATATGTGCCTAGTGTCATATTCACGACGCCCTCAATCGCATCTGTTGGCTACACTGAACATGAAGCAAACAGGCTAGGATACTCAACAGTTTCACGAACAATTGATTTAGAAATGGTGCCAAGAGCACTCGTCAATCATGACACTAGGGGTCTTTTCAAAATTGTTGTTGATCAAGCAACTAACAAAATTATAGGTGTACATATTTTGGCTGAGGATGCTGGTGAGATCATTTACTCAGCCACATTGGCCATCAAATTCGGATTAACGATTCAAGATTTAAAAGATACGATGGTTCCATATCTAACCATGTCAGAAGGACTTAAGTTAGCAATCCTCTCGCTTGAAAAAGATGTTTCTCATTTATCTTGTTGTGCAGTTTAATCATTAATTAGGCAGAACTGAATTGGTATATATAAGACTTATTCAATAGTTGCTTTCGATTATCCTCTTGGTAAAGCTATAATTTTAGGGTGCTAAATTGTTTTAACATCGATTACCTTAAACAGTTAAGTAAAGGGGATTTATACCCTACAAATCAATCTTTTGATGTAGAAATCAACGATGGTACTTTGATCTAATAATTTAATAGTAAAAATCAAAAAATATGTTTCTTTGGTATTATAGACGGTTTTCAACCATGTAAGGGGAAACATATTTTAGCCGTTTTTGATGTTACTTCAATACACACAAGGTTGATTTTGCAAGCAATTTGGTTTTTTCAACGCATGTGGAGTCTATCACGTTGCTTTCTCTGAAATAATTATTATTGGAGTATTTCAAAACACCTTTATGTCATGGGAGGACAAATGAAAAAAATACTACCTTATCTCTATCCGCTGGTTACAGTTATATTCACATTTCTATACTTCTTACCATGGATACAAGCTACACGATCAAATTTAGGATTTAACATGCTTGCAACTGTATATCTTTTATTTGGATGGATATTTGAGTTTTTCTATTTCGGCTTCTTTCTCAAATCAAAAAACTTTAATTATTCTATTTCAATGGGCATTGTCCTAATATGTTATGCGTTTTTAGCAATTATGATATTTAGTGGGTATGTACCCCATGTGTAAGGGTTATTCAGATTATCATTAAAGAGTGGTATAGAAATTAATGAGTAGGTGACATGCCCTTTGAATAGGTGTTGAGACACCAAATTCCTATGATTGGCCACAAAAGCATTTAGTTCCGTTGTTCCATATCCACGCAAAAAATGTTTGCGCCTATAATGAAGTGTCGTCTTACAAAACATATTTTGGCCGAAAATATGTTACCTGCCTATATTTTACAGCAATTTTTCGAGCAAACAGAGTAACATCACACAGTCTGGTTTATGAAACATTTAGTCTCAAATATGTTCCCACACTGGAAAAAGTCTGGAATGGGGGAACATAAAATGGCCAAAAATATGTTTCCGACGTACACGAACCAACATATTTTCGAGCAATTAGATATACTCCACGCACGTTGAAACCATCGTATTGCTTTCTCTAAAAACCGCTTAACAAAGCCGCTTATAAAATAGTAGTAGAAGCATCTAACCTATTAAAGTAGGTTAAATGCTTCTTTTTTTGTTTTATCCTTGATATGTTTCAAAAAAGATTCTATTGTCTTGAGAATACTAGTCACCCTGATCAAAAAGATATCAAACAAAATAACATTGATTTTCTCCAGATAATAGCATATAATAACATTAAGTGGAGGAAATGATATGATTGTTACAACATTAAACTTAAAAGAAAAGTACAAGGATTATACGGATATTAATGGCAAAATCAAAAGAGATATTGATAATGGTTTCTTATTTCCTCTTATACGAGGCATTTATGAAACCGACGAATCAGTACCTGGATTTTTACTTGCGGCTTATATTTATGGACCATCCTATTTATCTTTCGAATATGCACTTTCATTTCATAATATCATTCCTGAAAGGGTAGTTGTTTATACGAATGCAACATTCAACAAACGAAAAAGTAAGTCCTATCAAAATAAGTTCGGACTTTATACTTATAGAGATGTTCCCAATGCTGCGTTTCCTTTCTCGGTAAAAGCTCATGAAGAAAACGGGTATGCTTACTTTATGGCAAGTCCAGAAAAAGCACTATGTGATTTATTATATACAAGAAAACCAGTGACAAGTTTGAAAGACTTAAAAATGTTACTTTTTGAGGATTTAAGAATAAATAAAGACATGTTTGAACAACTTAACTTTGATGAAATACTGTTTTTATCTGATAAATACATATCGAACAACATGAAGCTCTTTAGAAAATATATTGAAAGTGGGTATATCAAATGACAATTATTCAGCAGATGATCAATAAGTATAATCCGAAGACCATAGAAGATAAAAAGAACGCAATAAAAGAAGTTATACAAGAAGTGGTTTTGGCAGGCCTTTCAAAAACTGACTTTTTTACCCATGCAGCTTTTTATGGTGGAACTGCTTTAAGAATTTTTTACGGGATGGATCGATTTAGTGAGGATTTGGATTTTACCCTTATTGTAGCAAATGAAGCTTTTGATATGAGTAAATATTTTAAACCGATAAGTGATGTCGTAAACTCGCTTGGACTTAATTTTGAAGTTTTAAAAAAAGAAAAGACAGTGAACTCGAATATTGATTCGGCTTTCATCAAAGGTAATATAAAAGAAACCCTAATAACAATTTATTCAAGTTCATCGGATTCTAGACTTATCATCCATAATGAAAAGATTATCATTAAGTTTGAAGTAGATGTAAATCCACCGTTATACGCACATACAGAAATTAAGTTTCGATTATTACCATTCCCATACCAAGTTCGAGTTTATGATGCCTCATCGTTATTTGCTGGTAAAATTCATGCTGTGATTGCTAGAAGTTGGAAGGACCGCATAAAGGGTAGAGATTTATACGATTATGTCTATTATTTAAGTTTGGAGACAAAAGTGAATTTAAAACACTTAGAAGCTAGACTTAAACAAACTAAAACAATTGATGAAAACATCAAATTGACTAGAGATTTATTAATTAATATATTGGAAAAACGATTTGATCAGATTGATTATGATATTGCGAAATCCGATGCTAGACCATTTATAAAAGATCAGTCTACTTTAGACCTTTGGAGTCGCGAGTTTTTTAAATCCATTACAGAGCAAATTAAACTAGATTTGGAGGATTACAATGATTAAACCCAAACAACTTAAAAAGGGTGACAAAATCGCCATTGTTAGTTTATCATCAGGAATCTTAGGTGAAATTAACGTTAGACATCAGGTAGAACTTGGTATAAAAAGATTAGAGGAATTAGGTCTTGAACCTGTCTTTATGCCTCATGCGCTAAAAGGATTAGACTTTGTGAAAAACAATCCAAGTAAAAGAGCTGATGATTTAAGACTTGCATTTAAGGATCCGATAATTAAGGGTATCATTTGTGCCATTGGTGGAGATGATACTTACAAAACAATACCGTATCTTATGAATGAGGAGTTTAAAAGTCTGGTACTTTCAAAACCGAAAGTTTTTATAGGTTTTTCAGATTCAACCAATAATCACCTAATGCTAAATAAATTAGGATTAGTAACTTATTATGGGTTAAATTTCTTATCAGATCTTTGTGAACTACAAAAGGAAATGATTCCATACACACTGAACAGCTACAAGAGATTGTTTATAAACGATGAACAGTTTGAAATAAAATCTAGTCCAAAATGGTACTTTAATAGAACAAATTATGACATAGATCAACTATCTGTTCCACTGAACACTTTAGATGAAAACAAAGGGCATGAGTTCTTAAATGGATCGGGCGTCATTGATGGTGTTTTCTGGGGTGGATGTCTAGAAAGTATCTATGATTTGTACACAAGTGAGCGGTATCAAGATCAAAGACATATTTATGATCAGTATGGATTAATTCCTAACAAAGATTTCTTTAATGACAAAATCATATTCCTTGAAACAAGTGAAGAAAAGCCAATACCGGAAAAGTTTCAAAGTATGCTTTACTTCTTAATTGAAGAAGGTGTTATAAGTCATGCTAGGTGTTTATTGGTTGGTAAACCATACGATGAGGTCTATTATCAAGAATATAAAGAAATATTATTGAAGATATCAAATGATTTTGCTTTACCCATAGTATATAACTTAAATTTTGGACATGCACTGCCAAGAACCATTATTCCTTACGGGATTAAAGGGGAAGTTGATTTTGATAAGAAATCTATTTCAGTAAATGAAAGAATGTTTGAATGGTGATTGATATCTACTACATTTTCTAGCACAAGTAAATTCTAGATGTGTTGACCACTTATACGATATAAATTATGTTACTTTGGTATTATAGACAGTTTTCAACCATGTAAAGGTAAACATATTTTGGTCTATTTTGATGTTACTCTGATACACACAAGGTTAACTTTGCTAGCAATTCAGTCTTATCAAGCCATGTTGAAATCATCATATTGCTTTCTTTAAAAACTACTTAATAACCTATTCATAATATAGTAGTAGAAGCATAAACCCATCAAATAGGGTTAAATGCTTCTTTTTTTCTTTATGTCTAATGTAATAACTTCTGATTTGTAATGAATAACTTATAAATCATATATATTGGTTGGAAAAATGAGTTTTTATAATTACTGAGTTTGAGTTATAATAAACATGCAGGAGAATGATAATGAAAATTACAAACGCCATAAAAAATATAAAACAATTATATGTTAATAATGAATTTGTTTATGAAAGATGGTTGTCTTATATAAAAGATATATTTCCTGAAGATTATTCAATATTTATAGATGATATAAAGGACTACGATTTTGATAATGACTGTTTGCCTATTTTAAATGAAGTAATTGTAAGTGATGAAAGGATAATAAATCTTGAATTTCTTTTTGATCAACTAACTAGAAATTTAGAATCTTTAGTCTTACAACACTTTCATAAAAGCTTAGATGTTGAAATTATATTATATCTTGGTTTGTGTAACGGTGCTGGATGGGTAAGGACTATTCAAGGTCAATGTAAAGTGCTTTTAGGTATAGAAAAAATATTTGAGCTAAATTGGGATGATGAAAAGCATATGATAGGTTTAATTTATCATGAATTAGGACATGTTTACCAAAATCAATATGGTGTATTGGAAAGATATTTTAATAATTCTAAAGATCAATATTTATGGCAACTTTTTACGGAAGGTGTGGCCATGGTTTTTGAACAAATTTTAATGAATAATCATAATTATTATCATCAAGATGATGGTCAGTGGTTACTTTATTTTGATAAACATCTTCCTAATTTAGCCAATGATTTTTACCATGATTTAACAGTGATGAATAGCCAAAATCAAAGATATTTTGGTGATTGGGTTTATTATAACAAACATAATGATGCTGGTTATTATTTAGGGGCCAAGTTTGTTCAATTTATTCTTCTCTATGAAACTTTTGATCATATTATTTTATTCAATATAGAAAAGGTAAAAACTTATTTTTCGATGTTTCTTAAAGGAGTTAGGAAATGACTAATTTAGAATGGTTATTAAAGGGTGATGAGGTTTTAAATCGGCTTAGTAGAAAATATTTGTTGGGTGAAGAGCTTGATTACAATAATGAAGGCTATATAGCAGAATATTTGAAGCTATATGACCATAAAACAAAACTTTGGGGCAATGGCTTTTATGGTCCTAAGTGGATTTCAACCAACTATACTTTGTTAGAACTTAAATATATGGAAATCAATCCAAAACATCCAATCTATCAAGAAAGCCTTCTGAATTATCTAGATTACTATTTAGATCATTATTTAGGAAAATCATCGATTGATAAGATGGATTTATGTATCTCTGGTATGTTTATAGAATTGCTGTCTTATGGGAAAATCCAAGATCATAGATTGTTTACTTTAATTGATTATGTATTGGATCACACAATGTCAGATGGAGCCTGGAATTGTCAGTGGAACCATAAGTCAAAACCAAGAATATCTTCAGTTCATACGACCATTAATATTTTAGAAGGTCTTAATGAATATCTTAAGAATGATTATTCTTATCGTAAAAACGAAGTTTCTATTCGTGTTATAAAAGCCATTGAAGTTTTAATGTCTAGACACTTGCTTTTTGTAAAAACTACTAAAGAACCTATACATCCAAGTTTTGTTGATCATCATTATCCGCCTAGATGGAAATATGATTATTTAAGAATTTTAGAGTTTCTAGCAAAGAGAAAACATCCATATCAAATAGAGATGCAAGCTGCGCTTGATCTTTTATATAAGAAACTAAAAAATGGTCGTTTAAGTAAGGGTTCAAGAATCTCTGGTAAAATTCATTTTCCGATTGAACAGGAGACTTATGGGAGATTTAATACTTTAAGAGCTTATATCGTTTTGAAAGAATATCATAAGGAATTATATAATCATATTGTTGGGAGTGAAATATGAATAAAATAGGTGAAGGAAAAACAGCTGAAGTATTTTCAGATGGTCAATATGCATATAAGAAATATCGTGATCATTACGATATTAGAAATATAGAGTATGAAGTTAAGGTGCAAAATGAAATATTCAATAAAACCAATTTGAATGTATGTCATTATGATATTGAAAATAATATGATTAAAATGACTTTATTAAATGGTATAGAGTTTGCTGATAGGATTAGGTTAGAAAAGTATAAATTATGGTTAGAAGATTTTACTGACCTACAGTGTCAAACCTATGAATACGATCAAATTGAGTTGTTGGATGTTTATCAAGTTTTTAATAAGCAAGTCATGGCTTCTAGTCTTGATGATTCTTTAAAAAATAAAGCCTTAGTATCCCTAAGCAAAATTGATAAGATTTATAAATTATGTCATCTTGATTTTCATCCTCTAAATATTATTTATACTGAAGACAAATATTTTATAATTGATTGGACAAATGCAAAATTAGCGCATCCAGTCATGGATATAGCAAGTACTTATATTATCTTTAGACAATACTTAAAAAGACAAGCAAACAAGTATTTGAATATGATGATTAAGAAGACTGGATACAATAAAGATCAAATATGTAATGCTTTGCCTATCATGGCTTTTATTAAGTTAAGAGAAAGTGACCATGAAGACAATCAGTTTTTAATTGATTTAATTAATGGAAATGATTTGATTTATGATAGATACTAATCGTTTAATATTAAGAAAATTTACAGATAGTGATTTAGATGCTTATTATCAAATCATGAAAGAAAAATCTGTTTACCAATGGTTAGGCAAGGGTGGGCAAAGAACTAAAGAGCATGTACTAAAAACGATAGAGTATTATAAAAAACATTGGATACAATATGGTATAGGTAATTTTGCAGTTTACTTAAAAGATAAAAATGAACTTATTGGCCATTGTGGTTTTAATTGCATCGATGAACTCGGTGGATTTGAATTGCTTTATGCTTTGTCTGAGGACCACTGGTATAAAGGTTATGCGAGCGAAGCAAGTATAGCCTGTCTTGAGTGGTTAGAAAAACAAGGGTCTCTTAGTAAGGTCTATGCTTTATCATATCCAGATAATCATAGATCAATTCACGTGATAGAAAAATTAAACTTTATATATATTGGAAACAAGCATTTATTCGGAGTGGATTTAAGAGCCTTTGAATTAAATTTCCAAAGTAGACACTAAATTATAGGGTCTACTTTTTATTATGATTATAAATTATTTAATGAAAATTCACACAACTTTTTCATATATTTGCATAAAATTTGAATACTTTTTCAAATATAAGCAAAATATTTTAAAATAATCTTGACACCAATGAAAATAAATGATAATATTTGAAATGTAATGAAAAGGCATGAGAAGGGGGGGAAGGTTAATGGATTATTCAATAAGACTCAATGGCTTTTTATCTAAAGGTTATTCATTAGAAGAAACTTTTAAAGCATTATCAACCATTGACGGCGCAACCCATGTTGATTTAAATTATCCGGAACATTTCGAAGGATTAAGTATTGAATCTATGAAATCCTTGTTAAATAAATATAATTTAAAGGTTTCTAGTGTTGCGGCTAGATTTAGAGAAGGTTTTGAAAATGGTGAATTTACCAATCAAGATCCTACAATTGTAAAAAAAGCTCTTGATATTGTTAAGAAATCAGCTGATATGGCTGTAGCTTTAGATTGTAATCATGTAATTTTATGGTTTGCTCAAGATGGATGGACTTATCCTTTTGAAGTAGATTATGAAAAAATCTGGGTTCAATCAAGAGATTGCATAAGAGAATGTTGTGATTATAATAAGGAAGTAGATTTTTCCATTGAATATAAACCTTTTGAACCAAGAACATTTTCTTTATATTCATCAGCGGCTATTACAGCCATGATGGCTAAAGAAGTTGATCGTAAAAATATATTTGTAACAATGGATTTAGCGCATGTATATATGAAAGATGAAATGCCATCGTTTTCAGTGTCGCTATTAATGCATCATCATTTATTATCTGCTATACATGTTAATGATGGTTATGGTTTACAAGATGATGGTTTATTGGTTGGTTCAATAAGATTTATTCAAACATTAGAATTCTATTATTATTTAATAAAATATAAATATGATAAGGCTATTTATTTTGATACATTCCCAATCAGGGAAAAACCTGAAGAAGAAGTAAAACAAAATATTCGAATGTCAAATAAAATATTCGAGTTAATTCATATGATAGGTATGGATAAGATTGAAGAAATCATTAAAAAGAATGATGCGATTCAAGCTCAAGAAATAATGATGATGTGTTTAAAATAATCATTTTTCTTGAAATAAAAATGTAAGCGATTTTATATGTCCTTAATAAAAATTTATAATATAAATATAAGGGAAAGAAGGAGAAGAAAATGAAAAAAGTTTTAGGTTTATTTATTGTTTTATTTGCAGTATTTGCTTTAGCTGCTTGTGGTGGAGAAGAAAGAGAACCAATTCCAACAGCTAATCCAGAAGGTTTCAATCCGGATACAAATACGGATGCAGTAAACTATTATGATTTAAGAGAAGATTTAGGTGCAGTTCCTTTATTAGAAGGCGAATACACATTTGGTGGTGTAGCTAAAGCTTTCGAAAATGAATATTGGAGAACTCTAAAAACTGGTATGGAAACTGGTGCAGCTAAATTTTACGAAGGCGGAATTAACGTTACAATTGACATGAGATCTGCATTAGGTGAAGGAGACCAAACTGGTCAATTAGCTATCGTTCAAGATATGATTACTAGAGATTATGATGCTATCTTAGTTTCACCGATTACAGATGGTAACTTAGTGCCTGGGGTTGAAGATGCATTAGAAGCTGGTATTCCAGTGGTAAATGTTAATGACGGTATCGTTGCAATTGCTCCTAATTTTGTAGGACCAAATGCTTATGAAAACGGTGTTTTAGCAGCTCATTATGTTGGACAACAACTTGGTGGTGCTAGCGCTGAAGGTCAAGTCGCAATCGTTACAGGCATGTCAGGAGCTTTTGCTGCTAGACAAAGAACTGCTGGTTTCAAAGAAACATTAGAAGCAAACTATCCTGGTATCGTTGTTGTTGAAGAACAAACAGCTAACTGGTCAAGAGAAGAAGCTAGAAACTTAGCTAACACATGGTTTACAACTTATGATGGTTCAACACCTGAAAAAACTTTAGATGCAATTTTTGCTAATAATGATACAATGGCTTTAGGTATTGTTGAAGCTAACGAATCTAATGCTAATGTTGATCCAATCATCGTTGGTGTTGATGGAATCTCTGAAGCATATGATGCTATCCGTGAAGGTAAATTAGATGCTACAGTAGATAGTTTCCCATTATTCAAAGGTCAAATCGCAGTTGAAATGGCAATTAGAATTTTAGCTGGACAAGATGTTCCGCGTGTTGTTCATACACCACAAGCTTTAATCACTATTGACAATGTTGATCAATCAGCAGAAACAATTATCGCTTGGACAGATCCTGAAATAGAAGAATAAGATTTTAGATAATACGTATGAATTTATGGTAGAATAGACTTGTTTTATTCTACCATAATTCTTATGAATGATAGAGGTGGCAAATAATGAGTGAATATATTGAATTCAAGAATATCTCAAAAAGTTTTGGTAAAATTGAAGTCCTTCATGACATTAGTTTTTCTATCAAACAAGGGGAAATACATGCCTTGTTAGGAGAAAATGGTGCTGGAAAGTCAACTTTATTAAATATTTTTCATGGTGTCTACCAAGATTATACTGGTGAGATCTTTTATAATCATGAACCTGTTAGGTTTAAGTCAGTTTTTGATGCGAATCAAGCTGGTATTGCTAAAGTACATCAAGAGATCAATTTGGTTAATGAGTTAACTGTAGGAGAAAATATAGCATTAGGTCAAGAAGATTCTAAAGGTATTTTTATTGATCGTAAGAAAATTGATGTTAAAGCTAACGAAATACTAGATGAATTAGGTTGTGTTTTTAGATCGAGAACCAAAGTTGCTTCTTTAACTGCTGGTGAAAAACAAATGGTATTGATTGCTAAGGCTTTATATGCTAACGCCAATACAATTTCATTTGATGAACCTACGGCTGCATTAAGTAATAATGAGATTGATCATTTCTTTGCTACAGTAAAGAAGTTAAAAGCTAAAGGGGTTACCATCATCTATGTATCCCATAGACTAGCAGAGATATTTCAAATTTGTGATCGGGTAACTGTATTTTTAGATGGTAAATATGTGGATACTTACGATGCAAAGACCATTAGTAAAGAAAAGTTAATTCATTCTATGGTAGGGCGAGATGTTGAGATGTTTGCTCAAAGAAAAATGCCTAAGTTATATACAGATGAAGTTGCAATTAAAGTTGAAGATTTACATAAGGATAAAGTATTTACAGGTATTAACTTTCAAGTAAGAAAAGGTGAAATATTTGGTCTATACGGGCTTGTTGGTTCAAAAAGAACTGATGTTGTCAGAGCTATTTTTGGTGCAGAAGAAAATGTATCCGGAAATATTTATATAGATGGAGAGTTAAGACATATTCACTCGACATCTGATGCCATTAAATATGGTATAGGTTTGGTTCCAGAAGAACGCAAATCACAGGGATTTATTAAGGTTTTTAATAACAGTGAAAACATCACATTAACTGATGTTGATAGATACGTTGAACACTTTATTATTAATGATAAAAAGAAACGTCTTAGTTCAGAAGATTACATTGAAAAACTCAATGTTCATCCTAGAGATTCTAGAAAAATGACCGCTACTTTAAGTGGTGGTAATCAACAAAAAGTAGTCATTGCTAAATGGCTTCATAGGAACTCTAATATATTAATTTTAGATGAACCTACCAAGGGTATTGATGTAGGTGCTAAAGAAGAAATTTATAACCTTTTAGAAGAATTAGCTTCTCAAGGTAAAACGATTATTATTGTGTCTTCAGAGTTGCCTGAAATTGTAGGTTTATGTGATACAGTCATGGTAATGTCAGAAGGAAAACAAGTTGCTCTATTGAAAGAAGAGCATATCAATGAAAAAGAAATATTAAAATTTGCATTAGGCGGTGACTCTGATGAGTAAAGTGAAATCATTTTTAAAAAATAAATTTTCATTAGTAAATATTAAGAATGCTGTTGAATCAAGAGAAGGTCTTTTGATTATTTCCATTCTATTGATATTTGTTGTATTTACAATTATCGATCCAATTTATATATATCCAAGAAATATGGTCAATATTTTAGAACAATCTGTCGTTAACGGTTTCTTGGCAGTTGGTATTACCTTCGCCATTGTCTTGGCTGGTATTGATTTATCGATTGGTTCTATTTATGCCCTAGCTATTGTTTTTGTTTCTAAATTCTTAGTGGCGGGTGTTAATCCATTTATAGCTATTATATTAGGGATAATTATTGGTGCCATTTTTGGTGGGTTTAACGGATTATTAATATCTAAATTAAAGTTGCAACCTTTTATCGCAACACTAGGTACCATGAGTGTATATAGGGGGATTGCTTATATCGTAACTCAAGGGAATCCTGTTTTAGGTATTCCAGATAATTATAGATCTATCTTAAATTCAAATACCTTTGGGTCAATCATTCCTGTTTCTATTTTCATTTTAATTGCCTTTGTGATTTTAACACAAATCATATTAAAGAAAACCAAACCAGGGACCTACATATATTCTGTAGGTGGTAATGAAGAATCTGCTTTCTTATCAGGTATTAAAATTGATAGAATTAAAATATTAGGTTATGCTTTTTCTGGTATTGGTGGAGCTATTGCTGGTATGGTATTACTTGCTCAATTAGGAACTGGAGAACCTATAGCTGGGACTGGCGCTGAATTAAATGCCATTGCAGCTACAGCCATTGGTGGGACTAGTTTGGCAGGTGGTAAGGGTTCACCTGTTGCTGCATTCTTAGGGGCTATATTACTATCTGCTTTAAAAGTTGGTTTGATTGTTGCTATGGTACCAACTTTCTGGCAATATGTTGCGACTGGTGCTATTATTATTGTAGCTGCTTCAGTTGAAATTATTCAAAAACGATTAAAAAGAGCGACGACTTAAGGAGATAAAATGAAAAACAAGTATGTTTCAGTGATTGGAAGTCTAAATTATGATTTTTTCTTAAAAGTGAATAGATTGCCAAAACCTGGTGAAAATATGCATGCTAAAGATCTTAAGTTTTCTTGTGGAGGTAAAGGCGCAAATCAAGCTTACCAAATGGGTAAACTGGGTTTAAATGTCTACATGATTGGTTGTGTAGGCGATGATGAGTATGGAGATAAATGTATCCAAAGTTTAAATGATGCTAAGGTCAATACTTCATTCATAAGAAGAGTTCATTGTAATACTGGTTTAGGCTTTGTAAGTGTTCAAGAAGATGGTGAAGTATCTGCCATCCTTGATGAAGGTGCCAATGCTTTTGTGAGCATTGATATGATTAAAGCCTTATATGATCATATATTTAATAGTGAGTATGTTGTATTACAAATGGAAATTCCAATGGAAACCATAAAGTACATCATCAAAGAAGCTGAGAAACATGATGTTAAAATTGTTTTAAATCCTGCACCTGCTCAAGAACTTGAAGAAAAATACTTAAATAAAGTTCATTATTTGATTGTCAATGAAGTTGAAGCTGGCTTTTATTTAGGTGAAAACTATAGTGATGAAGAACTTTTAGAACATGGTTTTGATTTAAGAAAAAAAGTTAAATCCGGATTGATATTGACTTTAGGTTCTAAAGGCAGTTATTATATAGATGAATATAGAACATTTATTCCTATTGTAAAAGCAAAGGCTGTCGATTCGACAGGCGCTGGGGATTCTTATATAGGATCATTCGTCTACGGTTTGTTTAATGGTTATACACCTGTTGAGTCTTGTCAACTAGGCGCAAGGTCTTCTGCTCAAACTGTTGAAGCTTTTGGAAGAGAATCAATGCCATCTATGTTAAAATAATAACTGAGGTGAGAATAATGTTACCCTATGAAAGAAAAAAAGTCATTGAAGAATTTTTAGAAAAAAATGGAGAGACTACTATTGATGATATTTGTGATATCACAAAAGATGTCTCAGTATCAACCATTCGTAGAGATTTAAAAACCTTAGAAAATGAAGGTGTTATTTCTGTCTATTATGGTGGTATTGTTAAATTGAATCAGTACTCAACTGAGCAAAAAATTGAAAGTAAGAGACTAACCAATATTGAAGCTAAAAAAAGTATTGCTAAGTATGCAGCTTCTTTAGTAAAGCCTGATGAAACGATTTTTCTTGATTCAGGGTCGACAGTGGCTGAAATGATTCATCATTTAGACCGATCTGTCAAGGTTATTACAACTTCCTTAGATATTGTGATGAACAATAAGAATAATTTAGAAATTCATCTTTTGGGTGGTAAGGTTTCAGATGTTAGAAATTCTGTTTATGGTATAACAACCATTGATCAAGTTTCTGATTTTATATTTGAAAAAGCATTTCTTGGTGCTAATGGTATTGGTGAAAAACATGGAATTACAACACCATCTACTGAGGAATCTATGTTAAAGAAAAAAATCATTCAAAATTCTTCAAAAGTTTACTTTTTAATAGATAGTTCTAAAATAGGTAATTACTCTAATTGTAAAATTTCTAAAA
This sequence comes from Hujiaoplasma nucleasis, assembly GCF_013745115.1. Taxonomy (GTDB): domain Bacteria; phylum Bacillota_I; class Bacilli_A; order Izemoplasmatales; family Hujiaoplasmataceae; genus Hujiaoplasma; species Hujiaoplasma nucleasis. Next base: position 1,457,432 of record NZ_CP051151.1, read on the forward strand.
TCGATGAGAATTATGTGATTATGGAAAGTAAAAATCAATTGACAGAGATTTATAAGAATATTCTTTGTCCAGAAGACTAGGAGTGTGAATGATGAAATATTTTGCGACATCAATGATGTGTGTGGATTACTTTAACTTAAAAGATCAAATTAAGATTATAGAAAAACACACAGACTACTATCATATTGATATAATGGATGGTCATTTTGTTCCAAATTTAGCCTTATCTTTTGATTTCATTAAACAGTTAAGAGCTTATACAAATAAAGCAATCGATGCTCATTTAATGATGACAGATCCTGAAAAATTCATTGACCTCTTAATGGAATTAAAAGTAGACTATATCTCTTTACATCCAAAAACAATTGAAAAAGATGTATTTAGAATTATCAAGAAACTTAAGGAAAATCATATTAAATTTGGTATAGTCTTAAGTCCAAGTATGGGTTTAGATGATATATATTATTATCGTCATCATGTAGATAAAATAACAGTGATGACAGTTGAACCAGGTTTTGCAGGTCAAAAAGTGATACCTGAAGCTATTGATAAAATAAAAGAAGTGTTTGAATATAGAAAACAACACCAATTAGATTTTTTAATTGAAGTGGATGGTTCTAATAACTTTGAAACCTTTGAAGATTATTATAAAAATGGTACAGATATATTCATCTTAGGATCAACATTATTTAAAGAAGAAGATTTAAATCAATCTTATCAAAATATCAAAGATTATATTGGACGTATCCATGACTAAAGTATTGGGTATAGATATAGGTGGAACCCATTTAAGATGGGGTATAGTTGAAGATAAGAATGTGCTTTGTGTTGAAAAAATAAAAAGCAAAGATATTGATGATTTTGTTGAATATATTTCAAAGATTGCTTTAGACCATCCTGAGATTGATGTTATTAGTATTGGTATACCTGGAATAGTTAATAATCATAAAATAATGAATGTCCCTAATGTTGAGAAATTAAATGTTTATGATTTAAAGGATCAAATAGAAGAAAGAACTAAAAAATTAGTCCTAATTCATAGAGATGTTAGATTATTGTTTGCTTATGATTTAGAACGTTTATCTTTAGAGGATAAGCCTTATGTTTTAGCCTTCTATTTAGGAACAGGTATTGGAAACGTGATAAAAGTTGAGGGACAAATTGTTAAAGGTAGACATGGTTTTTCTGCTGAATTAGGTCATATTCCAATTACTGGAAACGATAAAATATGTGGATGTGGTAAGGTGGGTTGTGCAGAAACTATTGTTTCTGGTAAGGCCTTATTAGAACTCTTCCATAGTAAAAAATTATCTGGTGACTTTAGTGATATTTTTATACAACATAAAAATCATCCTTTAATTCATGAATTTATTGAGGCTTTTGCTAGAATCATTGCGATTGAAATGAATATTCTAGATGCTACGACCTTGATTATCGGTGGTGGTGTCGCTAATATGATTGGTTTTCCTCAAGGAAAATTAAATCGTCTCTTAGCATCACACTTAAGATCTGAGGAGTTAATAGCTGGTTTGAATATTCATTATGTGGATGATTCGCCCATGAATTCTATGATTGGCGCCTCTTTAATAGCAAAGGAGTATATAAATGAAAATAGCCATAGGTAGCGATCATACTGCCGTTGATTTAAAAAGTGAAATCATTGATTATTTAAAATCATTGAATATAGATGTTATTGATTGTGGTCCACAATCAAAAGAAAGAACCCATTATCCAATCTATGCACATGAAGTATCTACATTGGTTCAAGATCAGAAAGTCGAATACGGTATTTTGATTTGTGGAACAGGTGTAGGGATGAGTATAGCAGCCAATAAACATAAGGGTATAAGGGCTGTTGTATGTAGCGATACTTTTAGTGCTAAAGCTTCTAAACAGCATAATGATTCAAATGTGCTTTGTTTTGGTGCTAGGGTTGTTGGAACTGAATTGGCAAAGGATATAGTAGAAAGTTTTTTAAAAGCAAGTTACGAAGGCGGAAGACATCAACAAAGAGTTGATATGTTGAATGAATTAGATCATAGTTTGTAACCCCCTCTCCTTGTAGAATTTATATAAGTTGATTCATTCAACCCAATTCTTTTATTGATTACCCAGTATAATTTATACTGGGTTTTTTTAAAGAAATTAAATTTATACTTGAAATATTTTCTACATCCGATATAATTTTTAGTGTTACTTAAATAATAATTACGAAGAAAGGATATTACATTATGGAAAAAGTACTTACATCAAGAAGAACAATTATGAACATTGAATACAAGAATGACAATAGTGGTCAGTATCGCTTGACCCTAATAGACGGCAATGAATATCTTGCTGATAGATTAGGTGATCATTTTTATGTTCACACTGATAATGAAAATTTAATCAAAGAACTTACAAAGTTTAACGTTGAGGAAGATATCTTTGAATTTGGAGATGAATATTTTCACTTCCGTTCTACCACTAGGGATGATATTATAGCATTTATGAAAAGCTATAATACCATGAGAAATGAACCTGAATTAGCAGAAGAGTACATAACAAAAGCGAACTGTAAAGATTCACACTTGTTATTGGTTGAGGTTTTTGGAGAAACCGTTGGTTTTATTAAATACATAGTTCACCAAGGTCAAATGGTAGTTAAATTTTATTTTTCTTCAAATAAGAACCATATTATCAATCCCTATGTATGGCAAATATTTGAGAAAAAAATGATCGAAATTCATCAAGTGAGCCAATTTGAAGCTGATGTTGATAAATTTGATGAAAAAACCATCGCTTTACATAAGGCTATAGGTTTTGTTGATTCAGATAAGGAAGATGAAGAAATTGAATTAGAAACTGATTATAAATTAGTAATTACAACTTTAATTAAAAAGATATAAATTTAATATATGATATGGAGGTCATTATGCTGATTAGTAAGTCAAATTATGTTTCATATCATCAATGCCCAAAACAATTTTACTTAGAGAAACATAACAAGGATGTTTCTCTTTTTTCTATGTCTTTAAAAAGACGAATTAGAATGGGTAATGATGTTGGTTTATTAGCTAAATCAATGTTTTCAGGTATCAAAGAAGTTGACTATGGAGAGTCTAAAGCTATGTCTAAAAAGACAAAATCTCTCATTGATTTAAAGGTTCCCTATATTTCTGAAGCTGCTTTTTATATCAATGATTTATTTTGCGCAGTTGATATTTTACAAGTTCAAGACCAAGGTCTCATCATTTATGAAGTTAAATCATCAAGTAAGATTAAAAAGGATTATTACAAAGATTTAGCTTTTCAAACCCATGTGATTCAAGCTGCAGGCTATAAGGTTTTAGATGCATTTGTTATCTATGTAAATAAAAATTATGTGAGAGAAGATCAGATAGATTTAAATTCATTTTTTATAATTGAATCTGTATTAGATCAACTTGATAATCATTTACTTCATGTAAAAAAAGATGTAGATAAAATGCGTGCTATGGATGAAGAACCTGAATTTAGTCCCGTAAGTCATTGTTCTAATTGTTCTTTCAATCATTATTGTTATCAAGATATGCCTAAAGATTCTATCTTTAATTTATATGGCTTTAGAGCAAGTAAAGCCTACCATGATGGCATGAGAAATTTTCAAGATTTATTAGACAATCAAGTATCCTTGACCATAAAACAAAAAAGACAAATAGATCATTTCTATTTAGATCAAGCAATGTATATAGATCATTTAAGTCTATTTGATTTTCTTAATCAAATGATTTATCCTCTATATTTCCTTGATTTTGAAACTCTAGATTTTGTGATTCCTAACTTTAAAGGCTCTAAAGTCAACCAAAGATTACCTTATCAAGCATCTATTCATTATTTGAATCAAAACCATTCTCAATTAATACACGAGGATATATTGGTATTACCTGATCAAGACCCAAGAGAAAGAATGATTGATTTCTTAATAAAGAATCTAGGTGTTAAAGGACATATTATGGTATACAATCAATCATTTGAAAAATCTATTATTAAAGATTTGGCAAATCAGTATCCTCAATATAAAAAAGCTTTGTTAGATATAAATCAAAGAATCATTGATTTGTATGATGTTTTTAAAGAAGGTATGGTTTATATGAAAGAGTTTGAAGGTTCATTTTCTATTAAGTCAGTTTATCCAGCCTTATGTCAATCTGATTCATATGAAAAACTTGACCAAGTTCATCATGGTGTTGAAGCCATGGAAGGGCTAGAAAGATTAAGTCATTTACAAGGAGAAGAACAAGGTAAACTAATCAAAGACTTAAAAGCATATTGTCGATTAGACACCTTATCGATGGTACAAATCTATGTTAAGTTATTGGAACTCATCAATGGATAAATTTAAAGATAATTTAGGATATATATGGTAAAATATGCTTAGATTATTGAATGGAGATGAATAAATTGAAAAAATTATTAATGTTTATTTTGGCAGCTTTCTTGTTTGTTGGTATTGTTGCTTGTGATGGTGAAGGGACAATTGATGTTACTGATGAACCAACAACAGTTCAAGTAACAGAAGCACCAACTCAAGCACCAACAGATGAACTGACAACAGAATATATTTCTGAAGAAATGACAAGTATTGAACCTATATATTTAGAACCTACTCTTGATTCTGGTTATCTTGTAGATAATCCACAAGATGGTTTGATTTTACATGCTTGGAACTGGTCTTTGGTAAATATTGAAGCCCATTTAGAAGAAATTGCTATTGCTGGATTTTCTAGTGTGCAAATATCCCCTTTACAACCGCAAAAGGATTATTTTGGAGATGCTTCATGGGGGTCTGCTTGGTGGAAGTTATACCAACCATTAGGCTTTGAGATTGCTACTAGTGATCACTATATTGGTACCCTTGAACAATTAATCTCATTAACATCTGAGGCAGATTTATATGGGATTAATATTATTGTTGATGTAGTCGCTAATCATTTAGCTGGTGGTACTTCTACATCTTTAAATGATGAAGTTGAAGACTATGAATTTGAAATATTTTCACAAAACTTAATCCATACAGATAATGGTCTAGTTTCTGATGCTTCTATTCAAGCAGTGACTAAAGGCGCTTTGGGGGATTATCCAGATTTACAAACAGAAAGTGATATTGTTCAAAATGCTGTTTTAGATCTTTTAAAAGCATATGTAGATGCAGGTGTAGACGGTTTTAGGTTTGACGCCGCTAAACATATAGAAACACCAAATGATGGTGATTATGCCAGTGATTTTTGGCCAACAATCATCAATGGTATTCAAACTTATGCAGGCAATGATTTATATATCTATGGAGAAATACTAAACACACCGGGAAATAACCGTTCTTATAGTGATTACACTGATTATATGGCTTTAACCATGAATGGTATGTCTGATCGTGTAAGAAATGCAGTGGTTTTAAGAGATTCATCTCGTTTAGATAATATCAATAATTACGGGGAAGTTCCCGCCAATCAAACGATATTATGGGCTGAATCACATGATGATTATGCTGCTGGACATACAGATGGTATTAATGATTTAAATATGACTAAGGCTTATGTAATCAATACTTCTAGAAAAGATGCAACCACGCTTTATTTTGCTAGACCTAATCAGGCAAGTTTTATGGGTGATATTGGTTCTTATTTATGGCAATCTTTAGAAGTTGCAACAATCAATAGGTTCCATAATTATTTTGTTGGTGGAGATGAAGTTGTTTCTATTCAAAATGGTTTCTTTTTAAATGAAAGAACTTTATCAAATCAAGAAGGTATTGTTATTGTTGATGTAGATAGAACTGGCCAAGTAGATGCTTTAGAGGTAAGTTCTATATCTGATGGCTATTATTTAGACCAAGTATCAGGTAATTTCTTTACTGTTGTAAACGGTAAAATATCAGGTGAAATGGGTGAAAGTGGTATAGCGGTGATTTATAATAATCCACATCCTACTTTACCAGCTGTATATGTTTCTAATACAGGAGAAAGTGGAAGTTTTTCTGATACTTTAGATATTAGTATCTATTCTCATAGTGCTGAACAAGCATTTTATTCAATTAATGGTGGAGATCAAATTGCTTTTTCAGGAAATATAGATCTTGTATTAAGTCATCCTGACTTAAACGCAATTGTGACTTTAACCATTGATGTATATGCTGGTGATTATCACTTATCAAAAACTTATGAATATACTAAGTCCAATACTGTGATAGAAGAAGTTATCGTTAATAACTTAGATTTCTCAACAAGCCAATACAGGATTGTTGCCTGGACTTGGAAGACTGGTCAAGATGGTCAGTGGGCTATGGGGGTTTATGAGGACGGCACATTTACTTTTGATTTACCAGAAGGTAATGATTATTTCTTATTGGTACTTTTCCCAGTAGCGACTTCTTCAAATAATTGGAATATTAAAGCTTTTCAAACAGGTGATATTCCAGTTCCTAATGATGGAATCTATGATGGTTCTAATATAGTGTGGAATTAAGTGGATTGTTGATAATAAATTAATAAAAAAAAATTCAAGAGATAATCTTGAATTTTTTTATTTATTGCTTGATTAATTATTATAAAAACCGTATTTTAATTCTTTATAAGAATCAATGGTGAATACTATAAAGATAATTAAACCTGCTAATCTAAATAAGTTATGTATAAAGTTAAATGAGAAAAGTTCTGGGAAACCTAAATTTGCGAGTTCTTGGCTTAAATTTGGGTTCAATAAATTTGGATTTAAGATAATTGCTAGAACAATAACCAATGATATTAGGTTAAGAATAAAACTAATTGAAGAATTAATTTTATTATATTCAGTAAAGAATATTCTTAAGAACAATCTGGTAGCTGAAATGATTAAGGCTATATTTAACCATGTTTTATAGGTATCAAAATCATTTAAATTGAAGAAAGGTATATTGGTGTTTTCTCCAATAACATTAATCCCAATTAAATGAGGGAATCGATTAATGATGACTAAGAATAAAATAGTAAAAATAATACCCACATAAGAACTTGATCTCGACCATGATTTTTGACTGTGTTTTTTTATGTCTATTTGTGAAGGGTGCCAGTCTTTATTCTGATCTTGGTTCTTATTGACTTTTTCAGCGATGATAAAACCGATGGTAACATAGGTGAATACAACAAATGTAGCTTGGTTTAGAGATTCAAACATTTCAGAAAAACTATAGTCTCCTGTAAATATAAAAGATATTAAATCTAAGGCTATAATAATTGTCCAGATTAAAGGAATTAATAGTTTTAATGTTTGATAATAGGATTCTTTATATCTCGGTCCAATCACATATTCTTTATTATCTAAATAAGAATAAGCCAATTGTTTTGGATGTCCTAAGTCTAATAATACATCTTCTAAACTCATATTTTCGTTTTCCATTTGAGCATCAATGTTGGCTGATAATTCCATTCTAATATCTTCTTTTAGAGAAAGCGGTAAATATTTAATAACTTCGCTAATATAAGCATTTTTTAAATTTTCATTCATTTTCATAGTCTCCTATAATGGTTTGGATTGATTTTTTTGATGATTTCCATGACTCAATCAGTTCATTTAGTACCTGAAGTCCTTCTTCAGTAATCTTATAGTATTTTCTTGGTTTTGATACTTCAACTTCCCATTCACTCTTCAGTAACCTTTGTTTTTCCAGTCTTCTTAATAAAGGATAAAGGGTATTTCCATCAATGGGTATACCTTTTTCTTCTAAAGTTTGAACAAGTGAATAACCATAATGCGGATTTTTCAGTAAAGCTAAAGTTGATAAAACAATAAGTCCTCGTCGCATTTCTGTTTTTGTTTGTTCAATAATGGTTTTTAAATCACTCATGAATATCACCTCGATTTCATTATACTGTATGACATACACTATTGTCAATATAAATTATTTTTTTATTTTATTTTCTACATTTTTTAAGCAAACTAAACTTTAGTTTTTTATAAAAATAATCTTTTTTTTAAATCAATCTATAAAAATCTTTAGATTTATTATAGGATTTTTATATAAGGGGGATAGAAGAATTATGAAATTTAAAGTTTATTTGATTGGTTTTTTGATTTTAATCTTAGGGTTTATGGTTTCGTGTAATGATAACAATCAAACTACTCTTCAAGAAGAAGATACAAATGAAGATTCATCACTCGCTTTTGATCAAACTTATGTTTATCAAGATCTTTTGATGGATTATTATACTTTTGCTTACCAGACTTATGATATTAACTTATCACAGGGTTTAGAACTTGATTTTTATGATCAAATTAAAAGTGTTTCTTTCTTTGTTCATAAGGGTTATGTGGATGGTCTTCGGGTAGGTGACTATGAATATGTGGATAGAGAATATATTTATGCCTATATGTTAATACATTTTGATGATGCTTTGGGTGTTAACCCACATGTTTTTAGGGTTGAAAGAAATTTAATTAGTCAATACTATTCAGCGAGAATTATTGAAGTCAATCAAAACTATAGCTTTGATGATTTTGTTGTTGCACAAAAGTCTTTTATTGAAGGTATGAAAAGTCAATATTTAAGCGATTATGAATTGATTGATGAAAACTCGGTTTATTTGTATCAAGAATATGAAAATACATACACTATTTCAGAGTTAAATTCTTTAGTAGGAAATATTGAAATCATTGAAGATGATTATTTTGGTTATTTAATTAATGATTATGAAGCTACCATCATAGGATTTAAAGAGGGTGTTGATGATTTGCTTGACATTTCTATTCCAGAGAAAATTGAATCCTATGATGTGAAGTACTTTAGGGAATATTCTTTTGTGACATATGACATAGAGTCTGTTTTTTTACCAAAAACAATTGAAAATATTCAATTAATAAGGGGTATAAAACATGTTAAAGAAATCACTATTCATGAAGATAATCCTTATTTTAAAAGCCTTAATAATGTTGTTTACAACAAGAGTTTAGATAGACTTATAATGTATCCTAGTCAAAGACAAGGACTTGACTTTGTCTTGCCCCAATCTGTTAAAACGATTGGTGAATATAGTTTTTTTAGGGCACCTATATTTAATATGAATTTTGAAGAAGGAAGTTCTTTAGAAAGGATTGAAAGGTTTGCTTTTCAACAAAGTCAGTTAAAGTCGATAGTTTTACCTGCATCCTTGAAATATATTGAGCAATATAGCTTCGAAAACTTATTTTATTTAGAAGTAGTAACAATTCCAGAAAATAGTTTATTAGAATATATTGGAGATTATGCTTTTTTTAATACTTCAATCACATCGATATTTATTCCTGAAAACCTTAAGACTATCTATCCTTCCTCATTTACTAAGAATTCAAATTTAGAAGCATTTTTAGTTGATGAAGATAATAGCTATTTCAAATCAATAGATGGGGTACTCTTTAGTAAAGATGGGGCTTCGTTATTAGCTTACCCGAGTCATAGAGAAGGTACTAGTTATTCCGTTAATTCTTCAGTGAAAAGACTTGGGACGGATGCTTTTGCTTATTCTAGCCTGACACAAATTATTTTTGAGGATGAAAACAATCTTGAAATCATAGGAAATAGAACTTTTTATAATTCCATGATTACTTCTTTTGTTTTACCTCCTAAGGTCAATGAAATTGGTGTGAGTGCTTTTTCTGGTACAGTTCAATTAAAGGTCTTTGATTTTAATAATAATCAGGAATTAAAAAGAATCCCTGATTATATGTTTTCTGGTTCATCCATTATAGACTTATATTTGCCAGATCAAATCGAAAGTATTGGTCGTTTTGCTTTTTCTGCTTGTGAATATCTTGAATATATTGAATTAAATGATTCAGGGAACTTGAAAACCATAGAAACCTATGCTTTTCAAGGAAATTATCGTTTAAAAAATATCTTTATCCCTCAAAGTCTTTCAGTTATTGAAACAAAAGCTTTTTACTTTGATGACCAAACCAATATATACATTCAAGAAAATGCAGATGAGTCTCAATGGGATCCTTCATGGTATGATCGTGAACAAGATATCTATAGGGATGTCTTAGACTATGGTCAATTTGAAGACTTTATTTATCTTCAACTAAGTGATGAGACATTAACCATTGTTAAAATTCTTATCCATGACAGAAAAGAAGAAGTTGCAATACCTGAATACATTAATGAGAATCAAGTCACAAGAATAGAAGAAAATGTTTTATTGGGAGAATATAACTCATTATCTATCTACATTCCTCAATCAATTCTTCAGATAGAAGCCTATGCTTTTTCTGGTTTGAATGGGTTAATTAAGACAGGGTTTGCATCAAAACCTGATGGTTGGAATCTTGCTTGGAATCGTCATTACGACTATAGTGGTTCTATCAGTGTTCTTTGGTCTCAACCAAGCTAATTTAAATATTAAAAAAACAAGGAGATTCATTTCTCTTTGTTTTAGTTAAACTTAAATACCTGGTGTTTTAATGTTTAAGAATGATAAAGGCGATTCATCATCTGCCTTAACAGACATTGGAACATTTGGCGGACATAAGACAATGTCATTGGCTTTGACTGGATAACTTTCATCATCAATAGTGATCTGTCCTTTACCTTCTAGAACAAAAAAGGTAACGTCTACTGGAACTTGATGGGTTGGTATGCTTTCACCTTTTTTTAGTAATAAATTTTTTATGGTTGTGTTTTTGTGGTTAACTAAGGTTTTAGCATGGACACCTCTAATGTTAATTTCTGCCTTTAAGTCTTCTAAGTTAAAATGTTTCATCATTGACTCCTTTCTATGATTATATATTATTATATTTCTTCTTTTAACCTTATGAACAATATATTGTTTTCTAAATGGATATGGGTGAAAGTATTCTTTTCTAATTGGTCTAACATTTGATAAGTTTTATCAAAGGTTTCACATCCATCTTCAGGCCTTTGATAATTATTGGTTAATTGATTGATTGTTTTTAATAAAGAACCAGCAACTTCGTGTTCATCTTCTAAATCATCGATCACATGGATAGCTTTTTCTAAGTCTTCCTTTTTATGTGATTGAAGATAAGCTTCAATGGCTGGGTATTGAATGGTTTCTTCCTTAATTAAATGCATTTCTAATTCGGTTTTTAGTTGTTGGAAGTTTTGGTATAAAGCCATTAATTCTGGGTGGTTTTCGCCATGGACTCTTAAGATGGTTTTAATATGTTCACCTATGATTGGAAGATTAGTATGTAAAAAAGCATGATGTTCTTGTAATATATGGTTGACTAATTGGTCATATGGAGCCTTATTCCAATCTGTGGTGGTATTGACACTCATTTTATTATAATAGTCCTCTAAGTTGAATATAAGGTCATTTAAGTTAATGTTTTGGTCTTTAGTAACTTCTTTTAAACTTCTATGGCCTCCGCAACAATAATCTATTTTATTTTTATGGAATATATCAGCTGCTTTTGGGAATTTAGAAACGATATCTCCAACTTAATCTAATGCTTGAAATTTCATATAGACACCTCTTTCTTAACTTAATTATAGGTTATCTTTCAAGCATTAGATGTGATTCAAATCACACTTAAAGCAGAAAAAAAAGGATAAAAATTTATCCTTTTAAATCATCTAATACATTTTGAGCGTGATCTTTAGCCTTGATATTTCGATATTCTTTTATTATTTGACCTTCTTCATCAAGAATGAAGGTGCTTCTTTCAACACCCATGTATGATTTTCCATACATTTGTTTTTCTTTCCAAACATCAAAAGCTTGTATTAATTGAGTATCTGGATCAGAGAGTAATAATAAATTTAAAGCTTGTTTAGAAATAAAGTTTTTATGTGATTTAATTGAATCTTTACTCACACCAATGATTTTATAACCTAGCTCTTCAAATTCATGTCTTAAGTCTGTAAAGTCTTTGGCTTCTAATGTACAACCACTGGTATTGTCTTTGGGATAAAAATAGACAATGAGTTTTTGACCTTTAAAATCACTAAGTTTATATGTTTTTTCATCACTTGCTTGTAAAGCAATATTTAAATAATTCATTTGAAAACCTCCTTAGCTTTATCATAACATAGACCTTGGTTATTTTAAAAATGGATGCTTTTAATAATTGTTTTTTATAAATTTAAGAACTTTATCTTTGAGATTTTTTTGATAAGGGTATTTATATTTATTTGATAAGTGTAAGGCAAGATGATGGTATAAATTAAGAGCTTGTTCAAGGGCTTGCCAAAGATTTTTTTCTTCTAAGTTGGTGTAGGTTTTTATATATTGTTGGTAGATATCTTTATCTAATAAATCTTTATACCTACTTTTTGCTTTACCCACGGATTGATTAAAGCCTTTTTGATCTCCTATCCACCAGTCCAACATAAGTTCTAATTCTTTTCTGATGAGTTGAAGGTGTTTGTGAGCATAAAAATATTGTTTTCTTTTAATCCCTTTAGAAACATAAGGAATTAACCAATAAAACTCATTACAAGAATAATTAAATTCTTTTTCAGTGATGGTTTGTATATAATAAGATGATTCGTTTTGATAATCTTCTAGTTGATAATTATCTTTATCAATTAATATTACTGATAAGGAATCTCTTTGATTCATACTTAATTCTTTAACATCACAAATACTTAAATCAAGTCTAGCCCCATTTTCAAATTGCATCATATAGATGAATGATTGATTGGCATCACCATCTCTTTGATCCTTTGTTGTTTGTCTTAATAATGGCTTATCAAAGACATTTAACCATGATTCATCTTCGATGAATGATGGGTAATTATCTACATAGAAAACCATATCAAAGTCCTGATAATCATCAGGTTCAATGTTTGGATTTACCCTTGAACCATTCATTTCTAGAACACGAATATGTATATTATCTTTGGCTATCTTAATGACTTTTTCTAATAATTGTTCATGTTTATTCATAGATTTCCTCATCTGTTAAATGTTTAATAAAAGTTTCTTTATGGTTTAAAAATTGTCTTAATAAGTTAATGCTATCAATATCCTCATAATCAGTTTTTATAAAAGATTCATTCTTAATCTGGTAAATACATGCTTGAGGTAAGGCTGTGAGAATGGGTGAATGACTAGCGATGATAAATTGACAACCTCTTTTACATGCATCCATAATCATAGCCATCAAGGTTAATTGATTTTGAATGGATAGGGGTGTTTCTGGCTCATCTAATAGATACAATTGATTGTCTTTAATCCTTGAAGCGAAGAAGTCAAGATAAGCTTCACCATGAGATGATTTAGACAAATCTTTTGAATACATATTTTCAAGCTCGTGAATGGTTTTTCTATAAGGAGACTTAGCCATGATTTTTGAATATTCTGACTTATTTTTATAGGTATCATCAACTCTTTTGATTTCTTGATTGGCTTGATCAATCTCATTGATCATATATTCTAAATAATTAACAAAAGATAAACTCTCGAAATAAAATCCTTTGACTTTTTTAATGTTTGGCCATAGACTTACAGCTGAACCATCTATTTGTTTTTTACTATGTTGATTGGGTATTTTAATTTCTATGAGTTTAAGTTTTGCTTGAAGTATTTTTAAGAAAGAAGATTTACCTGAACCGTTTTCTCCTAAAATAAGTGTAACTGGGGATCTTAAATCAAAGGTCAAGGATTGATTAAATAATTTCATATTAAAAGGGTATTGATCAGTCTTGGGTTCGATTCTTATTTTTTCTATCAGCATCATAGCCTCCTATCCAAGTCAATTTATTATATCTATAATTTTTGCTTTATTCAAGCTTTAGTCAACTTGAAAATCAAGTAAACAAAAAGACTTTTCAGGGAATGAAAAGTCTTCGCAGTCTATTTAATGATTATAGTTCTATTTTGTTTAAATTGTTTAATATTAAAGCACCAATACCATATAAGGAGCCGATACTAGCGAACAATAAGCCAATAGCCATAGTGATTTCAGTACCTTCAACCATCATGGTTCCCATGGTTGCTGGGAAAGCTGGGTTAATGGCATTTAATGAATTGTACATTGATTCGATACCATTTAGTTTTGATGGTGCTGTAAACCAAATTAACCAAAAACTAAAAAATACCAATCCAAAAGCTCCATATAGTAATGGCTTAATGAATTTCTTTTTCAATTCTAAAATGACTAAACCTGTAATACCACCAATAAGCCCTAAGATTGGAAGTAAGCCTAGTAAACCAGATAAGAATGATGTTCCAGTACCATGTTCTTCAATTAAGTCTAAAGCAACTGATTCAGGAAGACCTAAAGCAACTAAAGAATCTCTTGTGTTTTCTGAAGGAATATCAGTGAATAGGTTTTCCCACATTAATTTCCAAATTGAAGTTGTTGATTCCTTGTCAACACCTAAGGCTGGAACGGCAGTTGTTGTGACAAGTGCTGTTAAAAATAGTGATACTAAAATAATAACTAATGCAATTGATAAATGGTGCTTAAGTTTCATTGTTTCTCTCCTTTGTTTTTTTTGATTTAGATATAGTTTAAACCTCTAGGATACAAAATTCAATATACTTTGATATTCAAAGTAATTAGTTTGTATGAAATTTATTAAAACCATATTTTGATGTCATCATATTTAATATGTATTCATAATTTTCTATTAATCATTTATAATAGAAGTAAGTGGATATATTTGTTATTAGGAGCTTTACATGTTTAGAGATTTAAGAAGAAAAGATAAAAGAATGGATAAAGAAACTACATTAGATTTATTAGAAAAAGCTGAAGTTGGTGTATTATCAACCTTAGGGAAGGATGGGTATCCTTATGGAGTTGCTCTTAATTACGTTTATTTAAATCAAAAAATATATTTTCATTGTGCCAAAGATGGGCACAAGCTTGATAATATTAATTATCATGATAAGGTATCTTTTTCTATTTATGATGATGTTCAAATTAAGGGTAAAGCATTAACAACCTATTATCGTTCTCTTGTTGTTTTTGGTAAGGCAAGAATTATTTAAGCAGATGAAAATATACTGCTAGCTTTGGTTTTTAAATACGCTGATCTTGATGAAAATACGGCTAGAAATATGATTAGAAAAGAAATAGATGTGACAGCTTTAGTGGAAATAGATATTCATCATATATCTGGTAAGATTGGCAACAAATAAAGATTAAAAAAATAAAGAAAACACCTAAATTAGGTGTTTTTCCTTTGAAATCATTAAAAAATCAGTGTGATTAGTATAAATAAATAATTGGCTGAGATACCACTAACTAGACCACCTATGGTATGAGAAAATATAGCTTTTGATGTTAGAGGTCTTGAGTCTAATGAATCCATCATACCAACATGGGTGCTTAAGTAACCGCTCCATGTTGTACCTATGGCTGTAAAAACAGCAATGTCTTTAACATCAATAAAACCGCTAGATAAAAATTCATCAACAAATCCAATAGCTGCCCCAGCACTTCCTAGAGAAGTTAAAGGGAAGGCAATGGCTTCTGGTGAATCAAATCCAAACAAGGGTTTAAAGATAAACATTAGGTGTTTACCTATGGATGGTAACCATCCTACACCTTCCAAGGCAGCCCCTGTGTAACCACCAAGAGGTGGTTGATTGGTTAAGATAATAATAAAAGTAGAAATGATTAAGATACCAGGGATAATTTGTAAACCTATTTCTACACCATTTTTTCCACCATCTAAAGCAGCTTCTAATAATCTATTTAAGGTGTTTCCTTCGCGAGTATATCTAAATAGATCTTCACCAGTTGCTTTTTTAATTGGATCATCATTCTTAGGAATCTTATAGTATTTTCTTGAATAATGAGTTAATAAACGTACAGATACAATAGATCCAATAATACTAGCAATAATACCTACTCCAGTGGCTAAGAAGAAGTTTCCTTCATATTTTTGTCCTAGGGATAGAAAAGCAATAGCAATAACCAAACCCATACCAAAACTGGTACCTAGATTACAAAGGACTGGGATTTGGTAGTCTTTAAATTGTTTTCTGAATTCTCTTTCTTTATACAAAGAAATAATGGCTGGATTATCTGAAAGATAAGCACTAATTGCACCTATACCAGCAACACCTGGTAAACGATAAACCCATCGTACTACAGGTCTTAATAATTTATTGAATAAGGCAATAATACCAAATTCACTAAAGACCCCTGCTAATGCCCCAGTTAATACGGCGACACCCATAATCCATAAAGCAACATTCATCAATAAATAATAACCTGTTTCAATGGTTGTGCCTAAAAAGTTAGCCACACCCATTTCAATTGAAAAGATGACAAAAGCAAAAATAAAAAACCCTAAAACGACATAGGTTTCTTTTGTCACAGCGTTCTTTTTCATTTCTTCCTCCGTGATGTATTAAATTATATATAGCGCTTTCATTATATTAAATGAAAAGTATGAAAAAATCAATATATTTTTACTTGATTTTTTATAAGTAATTATTTTAACTTTTTAAGTTAAAGTCTTTTGATGACTTAAGGGACTATGATAAAATATGATTGTCTATTTTTAAAGGATTTTCTCTAATGAAAATATTAGAGTTTTTTTTATGATTTTATAAGAAAAGAGGTATATTATGTCAAATAAAGTTAAAGAATATATTTATATTAATATTGGTGTGGTAATGGTGGCTTTAGGTATGTATGTTTTTTTAATGCCTAGTAACTTAGCGACCGGAGGAGCTAATGGTTTAGCCATTGTTTTAAACTATTTTATTCCGATTTTACCTGTAGGTGTTATTATGGTTTTTATCAATATTATTTTGTTTGTTATTGCCTTTATTGTGATTGGTAAAGGTTTTGGTTTCAAAACTATTTATGCTTCTTTAGCAGTATCATTACTTGTATATGTTTTTGAAAAAGTATTTCCTATGGAAACATCATTAACAGGAGATATCTTGTTAGAACTCATCTTTGGTATTGTTATTACTGGGGTTGGTATGGGGATTGTCTTTAATCAAAATGCTTCAACTGGGGGTACTGATATCTCGGCTAAGATCCTCCATAAGTTTTTTCATATTAACTTAGGTAAAGCTGTCTTTTTATCAGATATCGTCATTACTGTGTTTTCTGCTTTTGCCTTTGGTATTAATATAGCGATGTACGCTATGTTAGGTGTTTTACTTAATTCTTTTGTGATTGATTATATTATTGATGGTTTAAATTTAAGGAAAGAAGTAACCATTGTAAGTGATCATTTTGATGAAATAAAGACATATATCATTGAAACTCTAGATCGTTCTTTTACCATTTATTATGGTAAAGGCGGATATTCTAACTTAGATAAAAAATTGATTACTACAGTAATTTCTAAAAGAGAGTTTATAAGATTAAGAACTTTTATAAATGAACTAGATTCTAATGCCTTTGTGACAGTAAAAAATACTCATGAAGTTTATGGTGATGGTTTTTCTGAACTATAAATAATGATATAATGATATTCATAAGGGGTTAAATGATGGAAAAAGATATGTTTCCTATTCTAAAAGATTTCTTAATGAATGATGGTTATGATGTTAAAGCAGAAGTATTAAAGGCTGATATTGTTGCAAAAAAAGATGATATCATTTTGATTGTTGAAATGAAAAGTGTCTTTTCAACAACATTAATCTATCAAGGTTTAAAGAGGCAACATATATCTGATTTTGTATATTTAGCTATTGAAAAACCTTCAAGTAAGGTTTTGAATTCTTCTACTTTTAAAGAAAAGAAAACCATTGTTAGACGACTAGAATTAGGATTAATTCTTGTGGATATAAAGAAAAAAATGATTGAAGTCATATTGGATCCTAAAACTTATCATTTTAAAAATAATAAAAAAAAGAGAAAACAATTAAACAAAGAATTCTCTTTAAGAAAAACATCCATGAATACTGGTGGGGTCAAAGGTGTTAAAATCATGACGGCTTATAAAGAACTAGCTTTAATGATTCTTGATGCATTGAAAGATGAGCCTAAGACAAGTCAGTATTTGAAAAATTATACAAATAGAAATAAAACTTTAAGTATCTTACAAAAGAATTATTATGGATGGTTTGAAAGAGTTTCAAGAGGAGTTTATCAATTAAGTGATACAGGTAGATTGGCAATAGAAGAGTATCGAGATGTCATCAAGGAAATAAAATAATAGAATCATTAGGGTAAGATTAAAAAATCTTATTC
This sequence comes from Hujiaoplasma nucleasis, assembly GCF_013745115.1. Taxonomy (GTDB): domain Bacteria; phylum Bacillota_I; class Bacilli_A; order Izemoplasmatales; family Hujiaoplasmataceae; genus Hujiaoplasma; species Hujiaoplasma nucleasis. The sequence continues at coordinate 1,475,537 of NZ_CP051151.1, forward strand.
TTTTTTCTTTTTTAAACCAAGATTTTATTAGATTTATTTATAAGAAATTAAGAATGTATATGACCAATCATTCTTAATTTCTTATGATATAATACTGCTACATTTATATAGATAAGGAGTCATTTATGGATAAAGAAAAACAATCTTTAGATAGATCTATTGGATTATTTGGAGGTATTTCAATATTAACTGGTATTATGGTTGGTTCTGGTATATTCTTCATTGGATCCTATGTATTAATGAGAACAGATTATTCATCTGGTACTTCATTACTTGTTTGGTTAATTGGTGGTTTAATTACTTTAATTTATGGTTTGATTTATGGTGAGTTAGGCGCAATGATGCCTAAAGCTGGAGGCTATTATGTTTATTTAAGAGAAGCCTTTGGAAAGCCTGTGGCTTTCCTAAGCGGTTTTGTTAATTTTATTTTGGCTTCTAGTGGATCTATCGCAGCTTTAGCCATTGCTTTTTCATTGATTTTAAGTAATGTTTTATCCATGTTATTTTCTATCACTATGTCTTCATTGGTCATGTCTTTAATATCAGTGATCATGATTATTTTATTATCTCTATTGAATTTCTTTGAGATTAGGTTAGGAGCTTTGGTTCAAAAGATATTCTTTGTAATTAAGATCATTCCTATTTTCTTAATTATTATCTTAGGATTAATTTTAGGAACTAATTCAGTTTCTTTATCAATTGATTTTAATCAAATGCCATTTTTTGATGTCTTAACCATGATTGGTTATGCTGTTATAGCGACTTTTTGGGCATATGAAGGTTGGACCAATTTAAATAGTGTGGCTGGAGAAGTTAAAAAGCCTGGAAGAAATATTCCTTTATCATTGATTATATCCATTGGATCTGTAACCTTACTTTATGTTATTTATCAATATTCTACTTTTAGGGTATTATCTTTAGCTGACTTACAAGCCTTAATTCAAGGTGATAATATCTATACAGGTATTAATGCGGCTTATGTCTTAATAGGTAATATTGGTATGTACTTGGTTATGATAACCATGTTATTAAGTGTTCTAGGTGCATTGAATGGATCCATTATGGTATTTCCTAGAGTATATTACGCCATGAGTCATGATGGTGTTTTATTTCCTAAATTCAAAGAATTACATTCAAAATACAAAACACCTTATTATGCAATTATAGGATCAGCAATCATGGCTGTTATTTTATTGGTATTTGGCTTAGATGATTTGATTTCTTTGATTGCATTTTCAGGTCTATTATTTAATGGTTTAATCTTTATTTCTTTATTTATATTTAGAAAGAAATATCCAAATATAGAAAGACCTTATAAAGTACCATTTTATCCTTATTTACCAGCATTGGCTATTATAGTGACAGGTCTATTATTAGTCGCTGTATATGTAGAAAATATAAGATCATCTTTAATTGGAACAGGAGTATTGTTATTAGGATTACCAATTTATTATGGGATTAAGTATTTTAATAAAACAAAATCTCAATAAATAGTTTTTAAGATGAAATATAGATAGAGTAGAAAAAACAATATATTAATCATATAGCCATAGATTTTGATCATCATAATCTATGGCTATTCTTTTATGTTTTGGTTGAATTTTTTATAAGAGGTAATCACTTGAACTTTTTTTGATAGATTACAGAAGTAGTATTTAAGTTGTCTTGTTAACACATATTGGATCTATAGACATCGCAAAAACATAAGTATCTTGATTTAATAATAGCTAAAGTAAAGCCAAACCTATATTTTATTAATCATTGTAGCAAGGAGTGTTTCTAATTGATTCAAAATCATCATAGGTATTTATTAATAAGATATTGTTATGACTTATTACAGTAATTAGTTTGATATTATAAAGAAGCATAAACAAAATTTAAACTATAGTAAACTTCTATGATATGGACTTGGAAACTTTATTGGCTTTTGAATTGTCATTAACTAATTTATCGTAATTTATGCGGAAATTTCCTCTTGCATTGTAATTATTCTATATTAATCATATAATAATTATATAACAATTTTTTTCTAAATTTTGATTTAATGATTGGAATACTTAAATATGACTGATATTTTTCAATTACTAGCCTTTTCGGAAAAGAACAAATGTTTTTATTTATTACTGTATGATGATTTAGAAAATATATGACATATATGCCTTTGATTATGATTTGTAATAAGGTTAAAATATGTCTAGTAGATTTGATGAAAAGATAATGAATAATAAGAAGAGAAAAATATAGTTGTCTTTTATTGGATAATTATAAGTTTTTTTCTATAGTTATATTTGATTTCAACAAATTGAAGAATTAAATGAGTAGAAAGATTAGAAGAATGGAGTAATAATTAAACATCTTTAGCGATGATTTAATTAAACGTATTATCATGTGTTTTTTTAAAGTAAAAGTTGAGAAAATTTATTAATTTTACAACTTATTTAACTTGGCAGTTAAAATAGAGTATTGGAGGCAATTATGGTAGCGTTAGGTTTTGAAACAAAATTATGGGAGATGGCTGATAAACTAAGAGGAAATATAGAAAGTTCTGAATACAAACATGTTGTATTAGGTCTAGTATTTCTTAAGTATATATCAGATTCATTTGAAGAAAAATATAATGAATTAAAAGAAGAAGACTTAGGCTTTGAAGAAGAACGAGATGCTTATCTTGCGGATAATGTATTCTTTGTTCCTAAAGAAGCTAGATGGTCTTATATTAAGAGTAATGCTAAACAACCAACGATTGGTCAAATCATTGATGATGCTATGATAGCCATAGAAAAAGAAAATAAAACACTAAAGAATGTTTTACCTAAGAATTATTCTAGACCTGCTTTAGATAAAACCAGATTAGGTGAGTTAGTTGATTTGTTTTCTTTTAATATTGGATCTAAAGAAGCAAAAGCAAAAGATGTATTAGGAAGAGTTTATGAATACTTCCTTAAAAAGTTCGGATCAACTGAAGGCGAATTTTATACGCCACCTAGTTTAGTTAAATTACTTGTTAATATGATTGAACCATATAAAGGAAGAGTCTATGACCCATGTTGTGGATCAGGTGGCATGTTTGTTCAATCAGCAAGATTTGTAGAAGAACACCAAGGTAGAATTGGTGATATTTCTATTTATGGACAAGAATATACAGCAACTACTTGGCGACTAGCTAAGATGAACCTAGCCATAAGAGGAATTGATGCTAATCTTGGTGAAAGAGATGCAGATAGTTTTACTAATGACCAACATAAGAACTTAAGAGCGGATTATATACTAGCCAATCCACCTTTTAATATTAAAGACTGGGGTCAACCTCATCTGTTAGATGACCCAAGATGGAAATGGGGTATCCCACCAAAGACTAATGCAAACTATGCATGGATATCTCATATGATATCTAAACTAAGTCCAAAAGGTACAGCTGGATTTGTTTTAGCTAATGGATCTTTATCAACATCAAGAAGTGAAGAATATGAAATCAGAAAGAATATTTTAGAAGAAAGACTAGTTGATTGTATTATAGCCATGCCTTCACAGTTATTCTATGATGTATCTATTCCTGTATCCTTATGGTTTATTTCTAAAGATAGAAGCAGTAGAAAAGACAAAGTTTTGTTTATGGATGCTAGAAAAATGGGCTACATGGAAACAAGAAAACATAGAGAATTAAAAGAAGAGGAAACTAAACAATTATTTGAAACTTATCATAACTGGAAAAACAATGAAAACTATAAAGATATTGAAGGCTTCTGTAAATCAGCGAGTTTAGAAGAAATCAGAAGTTATGGTTATGTTTTAACACCAGGAAGATATGTTGGTATAGAGGAAGAGGAAGATGATGGAATCCCATTTGAAGAAAAGATGGATAGATTAACATCTGAGTTATCTGACTTATTTGAAGAATCTAAATCTCTTGAAGAAAAGATTAAAGAAAACCTAAGAGGGATAGGTTATGAGGTTTAAAAGTTATAAGTTAGAAGATATTTTAGAAAAAGTTATAGATAATAGAGGTAAGACTCCACCAACAGTAGATGCAGGGGTACCATTAATTCAATCTTTTATGTTGGGTAAAGGAAATAGATATCCACTTGTTAATGATAAGACTAAATTTGTTTCTATTGATACATATAATACATGGTTTAGGTCTGGTCATCCTGAAAAAGGAGATGTACTAATTGCAGTTAATGGTAGCATTGGTGAAGTTAGCATAGTTGATAAGAAAAAATATTCTATCGCTCAAGACTTAATAGGTTTGAGATTTGATAAAACTTTATGTTCGCCTAAATATATGTATTATTTAATGATTTCTAATTATATGAAAGAAGTTTACTCAAGATTAAATAATGGAGCAACAAGACCGAGTATTAGAGTGCCACATTTAATGGGATACGAAATTGAAATAATTAAAAGTATCGAAGAACAAAAATCAATAGCGAACATCCTTTCATCACTTGATGATAAGATAGAAATCAACAACAAGATCAACAAGAATCTAGAAGAACTTGCACAAACGCTTTATAAAAGATGGTTTGTTGATTTTGAGTTTCCAAATGAGGATGGAGAACCATATAAATCTTCTGGTGGAGAAATGGTAGAATCTGAACTCGGTTTAATTCCTGAAGGATGGGATATAACAAATTTTTCAACTATTATAAATATTTATTCTGGTAAAAGACCACCAAAAAAGGTTAAGGAAAGAGATTCAAAATATGAAATTCCTGTGCTTGGAGCCTCGGGTATCATGGCATACACAAATGATTACAATATTCAAAGTGAAGTCTTGGTTATTGGAAGAGTAGGGACCCACGGAGTAGTTCAAAGAATTAATGAAAAAGTATGGAGTTCTGATAATACCCTTATAATTGAGTCGCAAAAATACTATTTCTCATATCAAATATTAATGAGTATAGATTATAAATCTCTAAATAGGGGAAGCACTCAACCATTAATTACTCAAACTGATATTAAAAAAGTTGATATAGTAAAACCTAATAATGTTTTAGTTGAAAACTATGAGGAGATATGTAGAAATGCTTTCAATGTCATTAATTCTAATAATATTCAAAATAATATTTTATGTGAATTTAGGAATGAACTATTACCAAAACTAATGAATGGTGAAATAGAAGTACCTATAGAAGAATAAGTTACATATTTTTAAGGAGTTGATTCTATGTCAAGCTTTAATGAATCACATTTAGAAGAAGCTGTTATTGAATGGTTTCAAGAATTAGGATATGAATATGCCAATGGTTTAGATATTGGACCTGATGGAGATTATCCTGAAAGAGAGTCTTATGAAGATGTTATTTTAAAAGAGCGCTTAAGAGAAGCGCTTTTTGCCTTTAATAAGGATATACCTCATGAAGCCTTAGAAGAAGCTCTAAGAGAGATTATCATTCCTAAAAAGGTTTCTTTAATTGATAATAATAAAGATTTTCATAAATACCTGACTGAAGGTATTACTGTGGAATACAGAAATGACTCAGGTAGAATGGTTCATAAACAAGCTGTTTTATTTGATTATAATCATATTCACAATAATGATTTTCTTGTTGTGAACCAATTCATTGTTATAGAAAATAAAGTCAAAAAGATTCCTGATGTGATTGTTTTTATTAATGGATTTCCTTTAGTTGTTTTTGAACTAAAATCAATGTCAGATGAAAAAGTAAGTATATCAGATGCATATAATCAAATAAGAACTTATCAAAATACGATTAGTAACTTATTTGTTTATAATGCTTTTTCAGTGATTAGCGATGGAGAAAATGCTAAAGCTGGTACAATTACTTCTAATGAAAAAAGATTTATGTTTTGGAGATTATTAAAAGGCAAGAAAATATTAGGTAACGATATACCTCAATTAGAACTAATTATTAAAGGTATGTTTGATAAAGAAATATTATTGAATATCATTAAGCATTATATTGTCTTTGAAGAAGATAACCATTTTACTAATAAAATATTAGCTGGATATCATCAATACCAAGCCAGTGAAGAGGCTTTAAAAAATACCATAAGAGCCATTAGTCCTACAGGTGATAGAAGAATCGGTGTGGTATGGCATACACAAGGTTCAGGAAAATCATTAACTATGGTTTTTTATAGTGGTAAGTTAGTCATTAATGAAAAACTAAATAATCCTACAATTGTTGTTATTACAGATAGAAATGATTTAGATGATCAATTGTTCTCAACATTTTCTAAATCACAAGATTTATTAAGAAACAAACCTGTACAAGCAACTGATAGAGAACATTTAAGAGAATTATTAGATGGTAGAACATCTGGAGGAATTATCTTTACAACGATTCATAAGTTTTATCCTGAAAATGGAAATTCAATAGAACCTTTAACCAATAGAACAAATGTGATAGTCATCGCTGATGAAGCACATAGAACACAATATGGTTTTGATGCTAAAATCGTTGAGAATAAAGAAGAAGCTTATGAGACTTTTGGTTATGCTAAGTATATGAGAGATTCATTACCAAATGCTTCATATATTGGTTTTACTGGAACGCCTATAGAATTAGTTGATAGAAATACAAAAGCAGTCTTTGGTGATTATATCGATACCTATGACATGACTAATTCAATCAAAGACAAAAATACTGTTGAAATCTATTATGAAAGTCGTATAGCTAAAATAGACTTTTATGATCAATATAGAGATTTATTAGATGAAGAATTTGATGAAATAACAGAATACCAAGAAGAAATAGAAAAGACTAAACAAAAAAGAAAATGGGCTCAGTTAGAAGCAGTTGTTGGTTCTAAAGAAAGAGTTAAACAGATATCAAAAGATATCGTGAAACATTTTGAAGAAAGACAATACGCCAATGAAGCACCAACTGGTAAAGCAATGATTGTTTCTATGTCTAGAAGAATCGCAGTAGAGTTCTATAAAGAAATAACTGCTTTAAGACCAACTTGGCATCATAAGGATTTAAACAAAGGTAAGATTAAAGTTGTCATGACTTCATCATCTTCTGATCCAGAAGATTGGCAACTTCATAAAACAACAAAAGCTGATAGAGATAAACTATCAGCTAGAATGAAAGATAATAAAGATGAGTTAGAATTAGTGATTGTCTGTGATATGTGGTTAACAGGTTTTGATGTACCATCATTACATACTATGTATATTGATAAACCGATGAAAGGCCATAACTTAATGCAAGCGATTGCTAGAGTTAATAGAGTCTTTAAAGAAAAAGAAGGCGGACTTGTCGTTGATTATATTGGTATCGCAGATAGTCTAAAGAAAGCTTTGTCTATTTATACTGAAACGGATAGAGAAACAACGGGTATTGATACAGATTTAGCTGTTAACTTAATGATGGAAAAATTAGATGTCATTCATGATTTATTACATAATCATGATTACTCTAAGTTCTTTGGAGAATCAAAAGGACAAAAAGTAAAAGCCATTGTAGAAACAGCAGATTATATTATTGGACTTGGTGAGAAGGATAAAAAGGACTATATACAATTAGTGACTGAATTAACTAAAACTTATTCACTTTGCGCAACGACTGATCAAGCCATGGAAGTCAATGTTGAAATAGGCTTCCATAAAGCAGTGAAAGCGACTTTAATAAAAACAATCACACATGGTTCTAAGAAAAAGACAACTGCAGAGTTGGATGCGGAGTTGAATCAATTAATATCTAAATCATTAAGATCAGATAAGGTCATTGATATATTAGCAGAAGCAGGATTACAAAAACCTAACATCGCTGTCTTATCAGATGAGTTCTTAGAAGAGTTTAAAGAAATGGAACATAAGAACTTAGCTGTAGAATTACTTAAAAAACTAATAAAAGGTAAGATTAAAGCCATAGCGACTAAATCTATTATTCAATCAAGAAAGTTCTCTGAAATGTTAGAAGATGCAATCCTTAAATACCAATTAAGATCACTGACAACATCTCTTATCATTCAAGAGCTAATTGATATGGCGAAAGAAATCATGAAAGCAGAAGATATATCTAAAGGTTCAGGACTTAATGAAGATGAATATGCCTTCTATGAGGCTTTATCATCTAATATGACAGCAAAGAAAGTCATGGGCACTGCTGTATTAAAAGAGATCGCTAGAGAATTAACAGTTAAGATAAAGAGTAATACAACAGTTGATTGGAACATTAGAGAATCTGTAAGAGCAAGAATAAGGATGGAAGTCAGAAGGTTACTTAAAAAGTATGATTATCCACCAGATGATCCAAGTGACCCTAATAATTATGATAAATCGATTCAGTTAATTATGGAACAGACAGAACTTGTTTGTGATAGAGATTCATTAGATTAAGATTTTTGTATTGATATATTAGTAAGAATAGAGTTTTTCAAGGAGAAGATTAAATGGAAAAAATTAGTATTTATAATTTAAGATCACTTAAGAAAATAAAAGATATTGAAATTAAAAATTTAACTGTTTTAATAGGAAAAAATAGTTCTGGTAAAAGTACATTTTTAAGAGTTTTTCCATTACTAAAACAAAGTATAACAACGAGAACATCTGATCCAATATTATGGTATGGTAAATTAGTAGATTTTGGAGAATATGATGATGCAAAATCAAAAGATTCAAAGGAAGATATTGCTTTTACATTTCATTTTGACGCAAAGGAAGTATTGAATAAAAGACCATATATTATTAACTCTAGAAGGTATTATAGCTTCGGATTCTATAACGGTTTTTTTAGAAAGGAACTAAAAGGTAAGGTTGAATGCAAAGTTTATATTAAAGAAAACATATTTAGTAAAATTGATATAATATATCAATCTCAAAAATTCTCTCTTAAATATGAAGTTGCTAAGAAAGAATATAATTTATTAATTAATGATAGTGTGGAAAAGAGTTTAAGTTTTAAAGTGATACTTAATCCAGAGAGATTTCTACCAACTATTATAATGGATAGAAATAATACATTTTTTGATGATTTTATTGATAATAAGTCGGTTGAGAATTTAGCTGAAAAACTGAAAACACACACTAGAAAGGGAACAAAAAGTAAAACTATAGTTAATTATTTATCAAATATAGACTTCGGGGAAAAAAAGGATATCTACAATGAACTATTGAAAAAAAATGGACCTAAAACATTAAAAAAATATATAAAGTCTTTGAAATATAATGATAATGACTTTATGAAGATTAATAATCAAATCGTTTTGCCACATGCCGCTATTATGTTTGAATTATCTAATTCGTTTTTTGATAATTTAGGAAAAAATATTCATTATATTGAGCCGTTAAGGGCAAGAGCAAGTCGGTATTATAGGGTTCAAGGCATTTATATTGATGAAATTGATCCGACTGGAGAAAATATCCATATGTTTCTAGCCAGTTTGAAAAAAGATCCATTAGAAGAATTTAGGATGTGGACAAGAAAGCATTTTGGATTTATGATTAAAACTATGAAAGAACAAGGCCATATATCACTATACATTCAAGATGATGAAAGTAAAGATATTTTTAATGTAACTGATATGGGGTTTGGATTTTCACAAATAATTCCTATAGTTGTTCTTTTATGGAAAATACAACAAGAGGCAAGAATAAATAGTAGAAATTTTAGAGAAATACTTATTTGTATTGAACAACCTGAGTTGCACCTTCATCCTGCATTTCAGGCTAAACTAATTGATGCATTTATTACAATAATAAATTTGAGTAAAAAATCTAAACATATAAATGTAAAATTTGTTATTGAAACCCATAGTGAAACAATAGTTAATAGAATTAGTAGTATTATTTCAAATAATATTATTGATAAGGAACTATCTAATATATTAATATTTGATAAGAAGGATAATTCTACCAACATTATGACTGGAAAGTTTAATAGTGATGGATACATAGAAAATTGGCCATTGGGATTTTTTGATGCTGAGGATATAAAATGCTGATAGAAATTCATAATAGTATAATTTCAATATTAAAGGAAGAAAATGAGCAAAAATCCGACAAAGTTGAAAAGTTATTAATTGATTTAGCTATTGCTCATAAAAATGGAGATCACATAATTTTAGGAGATAGTCAGGTATTACATTATTTATCAATACACGTTAATTTTGGAAAGATAATTAAATCAATATATGCGAGTAGATTTAAGAAGAAGTTAGACTATATACCGTTAATAAAAACTTTTAAGAAAAGAATTATTTTAGTTGATGATGAATATATGAAAACTAACGATAATAACAATTACTATATTTCTATACAATCAAATATTTCTTTTCAAAAAACTGTTTTTATTTGTGAAGATTTATCTGACTGTGAAATTTATAAGTATATTTCAAATTGGACAAAAAAATATATTCCTGAATTTAGCAATTTTAAAATCTCCTTAGAGAATAGGTCTTGTGGAGGTTCTCAAGCAAAGATTCATTGTAAGGAAGAACATAAAAATATGAGATACATATTATTGTTGCTAGACACTGACCGTGGATATCAGAATGATAAATGCTCTTCATCCTATCATAGTGGACATACTTACTATAAAAACAATAAATCAGATAAGGTAGTAGGATTTATAGATGTTGGTTATAGAAATTTAGAGAATATTTTTTCACCGAAAGAATATTTGAAGATAAAATCATTAAATAAATATCAGAGTCAAATATTAGATCTTATAAATCAAGAATTGGATAAAGGAAATCCAAATATTTGTAAGTATTTTAAATATAGAGATGGCTATAAGGTGAAAAATGTTATTGAAATATCAAATAATAGTATCAGTTTTAAAATGTTTTTTAAGGATTTATATAACAAAGGTTTTTTAAAAAATATATATCTTGACGAAAATGATAGATTTATAGAATTAAGCGACCCAAATTTAATTTGCTTAAATGGGTTGGGAAAATTAATTCATTTGGTAGAGAGAGAAAATATTCTGGGAAACATTGAATCAAAAACAGAACTAAATTTAGATTTTTTTAATCAATGGAAAGAAATCACTAAAGAATTATTTGATTGGGGTTGTTCTTACCCTAAAACTGCTATAAACATCCTTATTTAGATTGTAATGTATTGGTAAGACTACTTGATACTCTAATGACTTATTGATGATTTTATTTTAAAAAAGTATTTTTTATGACATTATCTTTTATTGGGTCTGATATAGAAGACAATAATACAACTGTAAAAATTGATTGTCCTTCAGGATATATCCAAGATGGACTTTCGTGTGTAGAAATAACGGATTCTTTAGAAGAAAATTCATATGTAGGATCATATAGTGGAACTTTTAAACAAATACACTCAAATGGAAATACATACACTTCAAATCTTAGAATAGTGATTGTTAATTCAGAGATTTTATATTATGAATATCCAAATGAAAATTGGAAATCAGGAAACAATGATTATACTATCATGAATAATAAAATTTATATAGATAATTCAATGTGGGTTTTAAGCATTACTGGATTTGGACAGAATGTAGAACTTGATTGGTATAACTATAACGGTGATACAGAGTTTATAGTACATGTAAAAAAGGATTAAATTTTATTTTTACAGTCATATTCAGATTTAATGGTTAATAGTATATTAACTTTACAAATATATCTTCAAGAAAAAAATATTAAATACTTATTGCTGGACTAAAAAAAGTATTGCTTAGTTGATATATAGGGACTCAATATAGATATTTAATCGTTTGTAAACTTTATTATCTATTTAGTTTGGCTTTATTTATTGTGGGTTGTAAACCTTTATTGTTTTCATGTTATATTTTATGTTAATTTTCTTAAATATTAAGAGCGATTTAAGTAATTTGCTTGATGCTCTAATTGTATTCTTGGATAGAAATCAATATAAAAAAAAGTTGACTTTTGTTTCAAAATAGATAAACTATCTGATAACGAACAATATTTTAGGTAATATTTGTAAAAAAAGAACATTGACATATGAAAGAAATATTAAATAATAATATTTAGTCATCTTTTTGATGACTTTTTCTTTTAGTTTTATCTATTTTCCGTACCTTTATTGTTTTATATTTAATATTGATTTAAAATACACTTATTAAGTATTTTATTGGCGGTGCAATAATGAGTGTTAGTTTTAAAATAAGATCAAGTATTAAAAGGGCTATTGAAACTGGTGAACTTTTGTATGTGGATTATGTAAACAAAAATGAAGATAATACTTTTTATTTTTTTGGCATTAAGAATCTAAAATTTAATGGTGATGAGTCTAAACTTACTGGATCAGCATATAATTATCAATATATAGACTATATAGATATAACCATTGAACTAAACCGAATAAAAGATGCTAGGTGTGTAGAAGGCACAAAGAATTTATTTAAGACAAACATTAAAAAATATATGAAAGTGCCTAATGTTAATAATTACTTCACTGAGGAAATAAATGAAAAACATATTCTTGATTATTACTCAGATTGTATTGAAAATTCTAATGACTTAGCATTTGTAAGTACTTTTTTTCTAGATAGTTTTGATTTAGATACTATTAAAGAAAGTCAAAGGATGAGCTTAGATAAAGAAGATGTTGATAGTATTCTCAAATTACTAAACATTAATGAAGATAAGGTTAAAGAGAAGTATAAGTTAGCCTTTAATGTATTATCAATTGCAAATTTTGATTTAGATGTTATTCCGTTAGTTTATTTGCCTATATACCTGAATGTATTTGATAAAGAAATATTTTTTCTAGAAGAAGAGTTTGTTTTTCATCAAAACAATATATCGAAATTACTGAAAACACCCGATATCGATGTATCAATTTATGAAAATCACATTGATCAACTTAGAGAAGATATAGATTCAAACTCTTTTAAGCCACAAATTTATGACGAAAACCCACAAATTTTTAAATTAAAGTTAGATTTATCATTAAGTCCTAGAAAAGATTTTCAAAAAATAAAAGATATTATATATTCAAAAAAAGAACTCACACCTGTTTTAAAGGCGTTTTTTGGAAAATATGAAAAACCAGTATTAAGCAATAATAAGAATATATACTTTGTTGATAATAAAGTGAATGCTGATCAGGTTATGGCAACTTATTCTGTTATCAATAATGATTTAACTTATGTTCAAGGTCCTCCTGGAACAGGTAAATCAGCTACTATAGTTAATATGATAGTTTCTTCTATGTTAAATAATGATACGACTTTAGTAACATCTTATACCAATGCAGCGGTTGATAATATATATAATAAGTTAAGAAATCTAAAATATAAGCAATATAACATTCCAATTCCTATGATACGGCTTGGTTCTCAAGAATACGCTAGAAAAGGTATTCGATATATTAAAAACGCTTATCTTTACTATCAATCAATTATTAAAGATATTAATCTTGAAGAGTTAAGAAAAGAATATAAAGCACTCATCCCAATTGAAGTTAATAAGTTATTACAAATCAATAGTGTAATAGATGCAAATACAAATAGAAAAGATGTTGAAACTAAAATCGATTACTATGATAAATTAATTGAGATTTTTACAAAAAATAAAACATTAAAGAAAAAAGTCAAAGATTTAAAAAAATCTCGTACTGCTCAAAAGGGATATCTTACTAGAATAGAGAAGAAAACTATAGATAATATTTTAGATGAATTAAATATTAATTTCGAAGTTATTTTACTTGGTATTTTTATCAAATCATTAGATTCTTTTCAAAAACTAGAAGAAGATAAATATGCTTATATTAAACAAATGATTACCTCAGAATCATATGAAGATCAAAGAAGCGCACTCTATAAAGAATATACCCATGAAGCAAACTTAAGAATACTTCAACAAATATTTCCTGTGTTTCTGACCACCAATATTTCATCTAGAAGTTTACCTGACAAACAACCAACTTTTGACTTATTGATAATGGATGAAGCAGGTCAATGTGAAAATGCATATGCTATTGTCGCTATGTCAAAAGCATCAAGAGCTGCTTTCATAGGTGATCCAAATCAGTTATTGCCTGTTGTTACTATTTCAGACACTGTTAACAATCATTTAACATATCAATATTCAATACCGGATGTTTATAACTATAAGAAGACTTCAATATTACAAACACTTAATCAAATTGATTTTATAAACGATTTAATTATATTAAAGAAACACTATAGATGTAGAAAAAGCATCGTTAATTTTGCTAATAAAAAATATTATAATAATAGACTCGATATCCAAGTAGACCAAATAGACAATGAAGATTGTAAATTTATCGATGTAAAAAGCGAGTTTTATAACAATAAAAAGAATACATCATTACCAGAAGTAATAGCGATTATAGAAGAACTTAAAAAAATACCACCTGATAAAACCATTGGAGTTATATCTCCTTTTAGAAATCAAACTCTATTAATTAATAAGAAAATAAAGGAAGAATTACCAGATTCTAAAATTAGTGTTGGAACAGTCCATAAGTTTCAAGGACAAGAAAAAGATGTTATATTGCTTTCTTTGGCGGTTGGAGGGGACTCCTATAAAGGTAGTTATGATTGGATTAAAGATAACAGACAGTTGATTAATGTAGCCACAACAAGGCCAAAAGAGAGATTGGTTGTTGTGGGAGATAAAAATTCAATCAACACCTTATCTGAGGGACAAAATTCTGACTTAAAAGATTTAATAGAATATACAAGTCAATTTAATAAAGAAACATTTAACATTTCATCAGTGGGAAAAAAATATGGAGACATCACTTCAAAAAATTTATATACTAATTATGAAGACATGTTTTTTGATACTTTACAAAGAGTATTAGAGATCAATACAAAAGGCTTTAGAATCAATGGGCAAACTGATGTAAAACAAGTTCTTAATATTCATGAAGGTCACCCATTATTTGAATATGCCACTAAGGCATCATTTGATTTCCTAATAATTGATAAGAAGAATAATGTTAGGTTAGCGATTGAGTTAGGTGGAGCAGAACATAAGTACGACCCTATTGTTATTTCAAGAGATAAGGTTAAAAAACAGTTAGCTGATGAAAAAGGACTTGAGATAATTTATATTAATAATAGAGATGCGAGAAGGTATAAAATGTTGAAAGATATATTGAAACCGTTATTAATGAAGTAGATTTAGATTTTTTAAAATGTTATTTAAATATGAAGAAATAGGAGAAATAGTATGGATGCAAGTAAATTAAAAGGCTGGAATTATATTGTTTACGTTCTAGTAAAAAATAACTTTGAATCAAATAAATTTAGTTTAGCTGAAATTTATGAATTTGAGCCGTATTTCAAAATGGTATATCCTGATAACTATCACATAAAAGATAAAATTAGACAGACTTTACAAAAACTAAGAGATCATGATTTATTGAAATTTTTTGGTCAAGGAGAATATCAACTATTAGAAGAAAGAGAATATGAAATCAAAGAGGAAAAATGTTCTGAAGAGGTTGTTTATTTGCTGACAAATGAAAGTATACCTGGTTGGGTTAAAATAGGCAGGTCTAATTCCGTTAGTAGAAGACTTAAAGAATTATATAACACTTCAGTTCCTTTGCCTTTTATATTAGAGGATAAGATAGTTGTTGATAATAAAGAAAATTCATTTATGCTTGAGAAAAGCATTCATAGTATTATTGATACTATAAATCCTAGTGTAAGAAAAAATACAGAAGCGAAAAGAAGAGAATTTTTTAAATTAACGGTAGATCAAGGAAAAATGATATTTCAATTAGTTACAAGAATTACTAGAGTGAATGTATATAGTGATATGTCGTTATTTAATTAGAAAGGGTTGCCAAACCATATAAATTTCTCTTGAAATATCTCTAATTTCTCATCTTATTGGTATATATCTGGTGGTGATAGTCATGAAAAAAATTGAATATAGACGTAAAGTCTATATAAGGATAACTCAAGTTATTATTGGACTAACAATATTGTTTTTTCTTTTTTCATTAATATATACAGTGTCTTCTGGAACTGATGGAACCACAGGTGTGAGAATTGGCGCGATATGTGAAGATGGTTGGAGATCATCTTCAACTGGGTCTGGAACTTGTTCTTGGCATGGAGGTGTTGATTATTGGCTATATAGAGGTGGAACTGAGTCTACTTATGAAGAACATCAATTAATAGATGATGTTTGGCCAATTAATGTTATATTGCTTGTAATATCAATAGTATTAGCAAGGTTATATTATTTTTTATATGGAGACAATCAGTTCTCCGAGGGAAGAGTTTCTTTAAAGAAGATGTTCAAAAGTTACTTTATGGATTTTGATACTAATTATAGTAATTATATAAAATTTTATAACTCAGATTTTAGTAATCATACGCTGGTTTCTGAAAGGAAAACAGATTTAGAATATCTTAAAATTACATATTGTATTGGAAATTCAAAATTACTAGAGGATGATTCAAAATATAGCGTTAACTTTAAAAGTGATTGGTTAGAGGGACAATTGTTCAATTCATTCAACTATCAATTTACTCTTGTTACATTTTTGATAATTGTGTTTGCTTTTATTCTATATTTTTCATTATTATTATGGATATTGATTTTCCCGTTAGGGATTATATATAGTTTTTCTCATGGGTTATATTCTAAATTAAGCTACAAAAAATATCAGAAATTATGCGATAGAAAACTGAAATTATTTAAAATAAAATAGATTGACAAATAAGCTGTATCTACTTACTTGAAGATTGTCATGTCCGTAGACAATTTAGAAAAGTTGGATTTTCATATTCACGGTTTTGATAATAAAACATATGAAGATTAAAAAATTGTTTTTACAGGTAATTGAAGAAATCCCAGATTAATTGGATCAAACAATCAAACTAAGAATTAATAAGCATGTAGATTTTATTGATAATGTTTTTAAGGATTTTTAGTGAGTTAATATTTTATTTTTGATTAAAGGAGAATTTTATGGTACACGAAGATTTGAATAAAATAAAGATACTTTATTGTAATGTAGCTCCTATGGATAAATATCAAGGTTTAGAAGAAGAAAGCTTATTAAAAGGTGGAAAATATATACAAGAAAATGGTGTTGGTTTTGAACTCTATAATTTTAAAGAAATTGATGGAAAATATTATGGTTTTGTTCAACCTCCTATTGGTTCAAGGAAAATTAAGAAAGATGAAATTGAGACTAATAAATTCAAATTAGCTCAAATGAATATTTCCAGAATCGAAGCTTCAAGATCAAGCGAATATATTGATGATGTTTTAGTTGTTTGGGTAGCCACTCATAGTCATGAAGGTAGAAAAATTGTGGGTTGGTATAAACATGCAAGACTATATAAGAAACAACAAGTATTAGAAGATTACAGAAGAAAATTTCATTATCCTGATGGAAGAATTGATTATGCTAACTATTATATGGTATGTGATATAGAAAATGCTGTTTTATTACCACTTGACAGAAGAGATTTTCATATGCCAAAAAAGACCATAGGACAAGCAAATATATGGTATGGTCGTGAAGATGTTAATGAACAAGTGATTCGATATATCAATGATTTTGAAAGAGATATTTTATATAATGGCCGTGCTTTAAAAGATATAATTGATAAGGAAATAAATGATATACCTGAGAAATATAAAGATGCTGTTCTAAAAATACGTGTGGGACAAAGTGCTTATAGAACAGCTTTGTTAAATAAGTATCATTCAAAATGTGCTTTATGTGGGGTAGAAGGAAATGATTTTTTAATCGCAAGTCATATAAAGGCTTGGAAAGATTGTGATGATCTTGAACATCTCGATAAAAATAATGGCCTTCTTTTATGTCCTAATCATGATAAAGTATTTGATAATCATTTGATTAGCTTTGATGAATACGGAAATATACTTATATCAAAAAAGTTATCCAAGAATAATAAGATATTTTTGAATATTAATGAATCTTTCAAGATTAAAATCAATAGTGATAACAAAAAATATTTTGATCATCATAGAAAATTATTTTATTTAGATAATTTGGATTTAAGATAGGTAATACAAAATATATTATTCGGAGGATAGGATGAAAAAACAATTTTTCTTTTTTTTAATCGGACTAGCTGTATTTTTACTTGCTGCTTGTGACGGAATATCATCATCGGAACAAACACAAGAAACAAATGAGGGTATGATATCTTCTAGCATTGAAGACCAAATGTTCACCATATCATGGGTGAATTATGATGGGAGCATTTTAGAAACAAATGAATTTTCTTATGGTCAGTATCCAACTTATAATGGTGAAATCCCATTTAGAGAATCCACTAACGATGATTATTTTTATATTTTTTATGATTGGAACACTGAAGTTACCCCGGTTTATAAAAACAAGACATATAAGGCTTCATTTATAGAAATGCATAATTCTTTTAAAGATTTTGTTGAAGGGGTGGACTATTCATTTTTCGATTCAAACGATTTACAATCCTTTGGAGTAGGGCAGGGTTGGTTTAGTTTCACTGATAAACAACTATTAATAAGAACAGAGTCATATGTATCTATCTACGAGTTTGGTGAAGAAAAAATAAATTTAATCTATTCTTTTGATATGGATAGCAGTGAAAAAGGTATTACTGATATGGAAATCGATTCAAAAGGAAACATATTCTTGCTTGGGTATCACATACCAGGAGGTGGTGATGGAGATACTTATCTCCCAGGGTTTATTTTAGAAATCAATAGCGATTTTTCTGGCCATACTATCCATGATATAGACAACCAAGGAATGAGAGTGCCAAGAGAGTTTTTTATCAATGAAAATAATGAATTTGGAATCATTGGTGAAGGTAGCAGTGAAACTCATGCCTACATGCAACATTCTTTTATGATTTTTGATGAAAACTACCAAAAAGAGTATTCATATGAGTTGAATAATATGATTAGAGGAGAGTATAGAAGGATTATCTCTAAAGGAGATTCTTTTATTATTGCTGGCTTAGTAGGTGATAGTGCTAGTTGTTCAAATTCTGATTGCATGGATCCAATTGTTCAAGAATTTAATTCATCAATCGGGCTTATTAATGAGGTCATTATTGAATACGATTATTATGATGATATATTATCTCTATCATTCAATTCTGAAGAAATTATAGTCATGGTAAATAATGATTATAGGCACTTAATGAATATTAAGTTAGATAGTGAATTTAACATTATTTATAATGAGGAAGTTCAATTGAATATAAATGATCCATTTCTTGTAGGCGGGATAGAAGATAAGGGAATTTTTTATGGAATCATTATAGAATACGACCGATTTATTTTTTTAAAAGTTGAAAAAGGTCTTGTTGAAAAAGTGTACGTTGATAAGTTAACCAGGAT
The DNA here is from genome assembly GCF_013745115.1 of Hujiaoplasma nucleasis. Lineage (GTDB taxonomy): Bacteria > Bacillota_I > Bacilli_A > Izemoplasmatales > Hujiaoplasmataceae > Hujiaoplasma > Hujiaoplasma nucleasis. The sequence goes on from NZ_CP051151.1 coordinate 1,494,818, forward strand.
AGAGAGTAATTTTGATAGAGGTTTTTATTTGTATGCAAAGTTACTTGTTTCAAACCTTGATGAATGATATTTGAATAATGGAAGAAATCAATTTCATTGAATGAATAGACAATATTAATCTTTATATCTTTGAAGGGGAGAAAAAATGATTGAAAGTAAATTTGGTATCAAATATATTAATAACATTAGATGTTACAAAGTTGATCTTAACAAAAGAAAATATTTTCTAGAATATTCATCTCCACAGTATATGAAGATTGATGATTTTCAAATATTGAATCAATCTTGGTTAGGATTAATGGAAGAATTGTTTAATTATCTGATTGATAAGCATCATTTAAGTAAAGAGCATTTACTTGAATTCTCGGTCGATTGGAGTGGAAAACATATTTTTTCCAAAGATAAGTTAACCAATTTTGACCGCGGCCCTTTAATAAATGATTTATTTTATAATGTTAATCAATCCTCTACCCACTTACAGTGGATTATACAGGACTTATTGATGTATTTAGGTGAAGATATTAATCACATTGAATTGTACGTAAAAATACCCACTTATAAAGAAGATAAAGAAATTATAAGTCACTATTTAAATTTATACAAAAAATCATTAAAAATATTTTTAAAAAGAAATCTTGCTTACGATATGGATTATATAAAACAGTTTATGAGTCATTTAACAAAAATAGATAAAGTATTTAATACATACTTTAATCATCAAGTTTCAATGTTATTACTTGATAATAAACATTCCTACTCCATGTACAAATCTAAATTTTTAGTCAAATTAAATAAGATTGATAAATTAGCTAACTTGAAAGAAAAAATTAAAAGCATTCTAGATGATTTAACATTGTTTTATGCTTACATAGAAGAAAATAATCATATTATTAAATGATTTATCTTTTTAGGAGAGGTGAATAGAATGGAATTCATTAAGAAAAAAGTAATCGAAATTGTAGAAAAAGAAATTAGAAATTTTATCAATGATTTCAAAGAAATTCCCTTTAAACATAGGGTTGAACATTCTTTACACTGCGAATTATTTAATCGGCTGGTTAGACATGATGAATTAAGTCAATATTATAACTTGACTGACGGATCAACAACTCAAGTAATTCACAAAGAATGGCCGGCTAGTAAATTGAAGGAAAGTGATACAAGAAGAGGGAACATTGATTTGGTGGTCCTAACACAAGATTCTATAGAGAATAGTAATTTAAAAGACTTTAGGTTAGGAAATATTGATCCATTTATTGCTATAGAGCTAGGTTTAAATTATAATATCGACCATATGAAAAATGACATAGAAAAGTTAAAAACAGCGAATTCTGAAAAGTCATATATTATTCATCTTGATAATAAAGACCATCAAAATGAAACATATGAAAAAATTCATCAGGAAATTGAAAAAAATACACAAATTGATAATCTAAATATTGCTTATATATCTGTGCCTTATAAAGGCAATATAGTATATTTTAAACATTTAGAAGATATTAAAGTTAATTTTAAGGAATTGTGAACCTATGTCTAAAATCAGCAATTCCTTGTTAATGCTATTTTATCTAAATAATAAGAATACTTATACTAAAATAGCTGAATTATCTAATTATTTGGAAGTGAGTGATCGAGAAATAAGAAGATACCGCGATGATTTAGAAATGGCAGGTTTTTCTATTGAAAACAAAACCGGAAGGTATGGAGGATATTTATTAGTTAATGATGTTGTACTATCTATGAATATAAATCATATGAAACACGTATTAACACATCAAAGTGAAACCAACTCTCTAATTAAGTCCAATTACTCCTTAATGCATGAAATCATTCAATCATTAAAGAATGAACAGATCATTTCTAAACATATATTATCTCATGAGTCCATTGAGAAATTAATGATGATTAATTTAGCAATAAAGTTAAGATATAAAATAAAGATTGACTATTTATCTAATCACCATACATTAATTCAGCAAACAATAGAACCGTATTTAATTAAAAATATTAGAGATATTGATTATCTTTTTGCGGTTCATGGCAAAATTTTAAAAAGTTATAGAATTTCCAATATTAGATATATTACTCAAACAGAAAATCCTTATCTATTTGATCATAATATTTATCAAAGAGAAACCAACGAAAATGCTTATGGTGTTTATAGGGGAAAAGAGAAATATCTGATTAAATTTGAAGTTGTAGGAAAAATGAATCAATTTATTGAAAGTGTTTTTAACAATCAATTAATGATCCTAGAACAAAAACAGAATTATGGTCTTTATCAAGTAGAAACCTATGATTTAAATGAAATTAAATATACTTTTTTATCCTTAGGAGGAACATTTAACGTTATTTCACCAGAGATTTTTAAACAACAATTATTAGAAGAAGTAAAAAAAATTATAAATAAGTTATAATGTGCTAATATATGTCCGTAAATATATTTATAATAAACTTATCTTAATAAAGAAAGAGGGATATTATGAATAATAAAAAATTAGAAAGAGAAAGAGAATTATTGGTTCAAAGATTTAAACAAGGATTTAAAATAGCGACGGGATCATCAAAAATTGGTCATATTAATGATAATTTATTTTATCCATTATTAGAGGAAGAAAGAAAACAACTTGAAGATGGCGATGGAGATGAGTTATCTTGGAAAACATCAAGAGTTAATTCTTCAGCTTGTTTACTTTTAAATACATTCACACCTATGAGGCAAGGGAACTCATTATCCATCAACAATTTAGGAGTTTTTAACTCTTATCGATTGGAAGATAAGCTTCAAGTATTAAATGGAAGCGTGAGAAAAGCAAACATAGATATGGTTATTAGCAACAATGAAACAGTGGTGTATATAGAGTCTAAGTTTATTGAGTTATTCTATTACGACAAAAAACATCAATTGAGCGAATCATATTTTTCAGAAGATAAATATCCGACAAAAGATATTTATCAAGCATCAAAGCAATTGTTTAATCTGTATAATTACTTCGATGGAAATCAACTAATAAAACACGCTATTGGTATCTATAGAGATTGCTTAGATAATAAAGAAAAATATTTAAACAAAAAAGTAAAATTATTAAACTTGGCTTGGGAGTTGCACGATACCACATATAAATATGAAGATTCATTTAGACTTCAATTAAGAGCTATTAAAGAAGCAACGATGTTTACAAGTATGTTTAATAAATTAATGAAAAAAGCTTTTAAGAAAATTGGAGTGGATTTTGAATTTATTTATATGAATTATTATGATTTTATTCATCACCATACCGATATAGGAATGTATAGTATTGAGTTGTTAAATTATTTAGATAAGAGATATTTCTTTTATCATAAGAGAAAAGAAAATATGGAAGATAAGATTGATTATATTAAAAGTTGTATTGAAAATGATTTAAGCATGGATGATCTGGAGGATTTTCTAGACAAATTTAAAATAATTAATGTCCAAGAAATTTACCAAATAGATGAGATATCATACAAGGAAGAATATATGATGTTGTCAGATGTAATTGTGTTGGTAGGTCCACATATAATTAACTTCCCTAAAAATTATGACCCAACAAATGTCAACGAATTTCTTCATATAGTTTCTCCGTTGTTTTATAATCGTTATACGATTATATATTTAAGCAAGGATTTGCCTAGAATTAAGCATTATTTAATTAATTGAATATAGACAATATTGGTCTTTGTTTGATATACCGCTAATTTGATAAGATAGTCTATTGATCAGAAGGAGATAAAAATGTTGTATGTAATATTAGGAATTTTGTTAATATCATGGTTATTGTTTATTTATTTAATTATTAAAGATAGAAGATTAGATGGCTTTTATTTAAAAGGATTTACAAGTTTTGTATTTGTTTTTCTTTACTTTTATGGCCTTTATAAGATATTTATTGATTCTATGATCCTTGTGAATGAATCTTATATCATATTAATTATAGGTATTGGTTTAGGACTTATTTCAGGATTAATCGGTGACTTATATTTAGAAGTTCAATATTTTTATCCTAAAAATAAATACAAACAAATTAAATATGGAATGATTATCTTTGCGATGGGTCATATATTTTATTTGATTGCTATGACAGAAGTCGTTGTATTTAATTATTTTTCTTTGTTAATTGCATTATTGATGACTGTTATCACATATTTAGGATCTAAAGTATTACAATTAGATTTTGGTAAATTAAAATTGTTTACTTATGGTTATTCTTTTATTATATTCACTATGGTAGGACAAAGTATATTCCAAGCCATTGATTTCAATGGTTCTACTTATAGTATCTTATTTATGATAGGTGCTATCCTATTTGGATTATCTGATTTATTATTGGCTCCAATCTATTTTAAGAAAGAATCATCTAAGACTTTTGTTATTGCTAATCTAGCAACTTATTATCTAGGACAAACATTCATTGCTTTATCTATTTATTTTATTGTCTAGATTTATAAATTTTTTTGATCATTTAAGTAATAATTAAATAAAACTATTGTTATATTATGATTTTAAAAAAACTCTAAAGTTTGATGTGATATTCTTTTCATGTTTGCTTTAGAGTTTTATTATAAATAAATTAAATAAATTTTTTTAACGAAATCCCTGTATCCTGTATAATTCTATTTCAGTAGGTGTTATAATTTTTTTGTATTTAATTAAGTAATATTAGTAAATATTAGATTTAGATTTTATTTAAGGAGGTTTTTGAATGAAAAGAAGTATTAAAGTTTTTTCGATTATAGTTTTTAGTTTTTTTATTATTGGGTGTTCCAATGAGTCTGTGACTTCAACGGATATCAGTGCAACTAGTGAACTTACCAATATAGAGGAGCAAACAAGTCAAAAAGAAACAACAACTGAAGTGAACACATATACAATTACTTGGGAAGTGAATGGTGTTGAAGTTGAAGTAGATTTAAATGTTAATCAAGGTGCTATGCCAGTTTATGATGGCTTAACACCTACAAAATCTTCAACTAATGAATTTTATTATACATTTACTGGTTGGGCTCCTACCATTAATGCTGTAGTAGCTAATCAAACTTATGTAGCTCAATTTAGTGAATCAACAAGAGAATACAGTGTTGCTTTTAATTCTAATGGTGGGTCTTTGGTTGAAGGGTTTGATGTTGGATATGGATCACTTTTAGAAGAACCACAAAATCCAACAAAAGAAGGTTATCGTTTCATAGGTTGGTATTCTAATGAGTCTTTAACGACAAAAGTTGAATGGCCACTCGAAGTGCTTGGAGATGTAACTTTATTCGCTGCATGGAATGAGTCTGTACCTTATGGAGATTATTTGAGCGGTTTATTATCTAGTTATGGAGCAAACCCAACTCAATTTATTCCAGATTCTTTATTAAAAGACTTGAATTTGGTTTCCTATACAGAAACTACAGTTGATTATTCTAGTTTTGTAGACACAACAAGTGTTCTCTATGGCGGATTTGGAGAACAATGGGGTATGGTTTCTACAAATTTGGAACAGTCACAAATGTTTTTTAATGTTTTAACTACCGTCGATTTATTAGCCAGCACTTCAGTTTTAGCATTCAATAATTACCTTGATAGTAATCCAGAAGATACAGCTAATTACTCTTTTAATGAAAGTATATATAATGTTACTATTTCATATAGAGAAGGTATCATTTATTATATATTAGATTTTACAACAAATTTACCTATGTTAGGCGAACAAACAATACAAATAGCCTTATCTCACGATATTATTAATGGAATTAAAGAAGGAAGAATTCAAATTGGTGATGCAAATGCTCTTAAATATATTTCAACTAAAGATAGTTACCAATTTGCAATTAAGTACGCCGGAATAAGAAGAGCGTATTTTGAAATATTTAGAGATGAAGAAGATAATATTGAGGGAAGAATATTTGAATATCTTGAAATAGAAGGAGTTTATTCTTTAGGTAGTTCAGTTCAGTTCTTTATAGATGAAGAATATCTCTCAGTTGTTGGTAACAAATCTTCTTCTATGATAGGTTGGTCAGGGACAATAGTTGAATTGTATGATGTGAACACTGGAAGATTATTAGGTTATGAAATACAGGAATCATTAAGCATGATTACATTTAATACTTTATGGTTTAATTTGAATGATACATCTGGTATTAATACGATTAAATTTGAAGAGGCACCATTAGAAAATAATAATCCTTATTTAGTTTATGTTAACGGGGATAATGAAGTGTTTGAATCAAAAATGGTTGGAGGTTTAAGTTTAAAAACTTCATCAAGAAGATATGATATAGAATTAAGAACTCAATATTTCTTTTATTTGGATGGTGAAGATATAATTAAAACAGCTGTTTTAGTTCCGATGATATTCGTTCAACAAGAAAATTTATCAACACTCGTTTCAGACATCAATAGTATGAATGTAGGGCTGAATTTTGACTTAAATATTTCTTCAATAATATATAACAGGATAATAAATGATTACACTACATTAATTGATCCTTTTATACTTCAAAAGGAAGAAATCACATCTGAGATTATTGTATCCTTTATTGGAGAAGTTTATATTCACGATATTCAATGATTTTGTTCGTTTGCAATTTAATCAAAATAAACCACCAATTTTTTTGGTGGTTTATGTTAATAATGGTTAAATTGGTAACTCAATGACTCATTGATACATTTGATTGTCTATTGTTGCTGATATAATCTCCATCTGTTTTTCCTATTATCTACTTTCCTAAAGATAGCCTTATACCATTTGATTTAGTTGTATGTTATTGATTGGTATAAAACATATGAAATAATTGTGACTCATCTACATCGATGATATTAGTAGGGTTTGTAAAATCATTTATTTATCTATTTTAATAAATTCAATATGAACTGAGTATGATCTAATTAAAAAAAACTCTAAAGTTTTATATGATATTTTTAATCATATTGACTTTAGAGTTTTTATATTTATTTACTTTTATTTAATCAGTTCTTTTCTAATTTCAAGATGGAAATAAGCAAAGCAAAGAATTAAACTTACATGTCATGCATCATTTGATTATTTATATTAAAAGCCTTTTCTTTGGCCTTTCCACGGTGGTGGAGTTTGATTTCTAAATTCATCAATACCAGGACCTTTTAACTTTTTAAGTCGAGTGATACCATAGATATAAGAAATAGTTAAAACACCTATTAAAACAGGGAAACCAAGTATCACATTAAAGATGACTAATTCATCTAATGTAGAATTAAAATACAAGTATAATTCTATGGAAAATCTTAAGATAAAAACATTAACCAAAAGATGGTAACTTCTTTATAAGCGGGTAGAATATCTTTTCTATAAAACCATTCAAGATCCCAGCCTCTAGTGATATGAGATACCCATATGGCTAAAGGTTTTTTTATAATTAAAGAAATAATGGTTATTAAAATTAAGGAAAAAGTTGATATTAAATCGGGTAAAAAGAAATTAGAGGCATTTTGATTAATATAGATACTTATATTAGCGAATATAATCCCTATAATACCTCCAAGAGCGTATAAGACATTATCGTGATGAATGAGTCTTCTTATAAGGAATAGAATTCCTAATACTAAAGAGCCGATAATAGCTGCGGTTAATGACCGTAAATTATTAAGTAATAGAAATATAATTGGTGGTAATAAAATATCTAATGATTTTCCAGATAAAACCAGTTTTAATTCTGAAAAGACATCTTTTAGTAGTTGTTTCATAATGGTCACCCCCTTATCAAATATTATACTTTATTTTATAGTTTCATATATTTAATGCACATTTTTATTTTTTCTTAGCATTGTTTTATCATCATATTTATTATAAACTATGGATAGCGAGGCGAAATTAATGATTAAAGATTTTATAAAAAATAAATTCTTTGAAGATATACACGAGGCGAAAAGTAAATACTCAAAAACAGTATTTTTGAAGAAGTATATAAGAAGATATAAGTTAATAAAGTATATTAATTCATGGTTATATCCTTTAATGACTTACATGCTTTTATTTGTAAGTATCGGTTTATTGGTTGATTATATCCGCGAGAGAGAAGTAAATGACTTAATTTTATTAATCCTTGGTATGATAGGAGTTTTCATTGGTGTAGTATTAACTCATATACATATTACATTTTATTCATCTTTTATTGATGGACATATAGAGTCTTGGGATATAGAGTATAAACAATTGATTAAAGGAGATTAAATGATTAAAGAAGTAATAAATAAACAAGATAAAGCAGAAATAGCAAGTCAAATATTAAAAGATTTACCTGATTGGTTTGGTATGCCTGAGCATACCAAAGATTACATAGAAAAAAGTAAAGATTTGCCATTTTTCGCATATTATAAAGAAAATCAAGCATTAGGTTTTATTGTTTTAAAAGAAACTTCAATCTATGCATGCGACATATATTGTATGGGGGTTTTAAAAGCGCATCATAGGAAGGGAATAGGTAAAGACCTATTTCGATTCTTTGAAACATTTGCAAAAGATAAAGGTTATCGATTCATCCAAGTAAAAACGGTTGAACAAGGACATTATGATGACTATGATTTAACCAATGCCTTTTATAAATCTTTAGGCTTTTATGAACTCGAGGTTTTTCCTAATCATTGGGATAAGCATAACCCTTGTCAAATTTATATTAAATCACTTTATTAAGAGAAACTATTTATGTTTCTCTTTTTTTCAATTATAATAAATATCATGAAAGAGGTTTATCATGAAAATAAGTATTATCGGTTATAGTGGATCTGGTAAATCAAGTTTTGCGACAAAACTTAGTGAAAAATATCATATAGTAGCAACTTATATGGATAAATACCATTTTGAGCCAGGTTGGGTTGAAAGAGATACACATTTAAGAAATCAGATGTTAGAAGAAGTTATCAAAAAAGACCAATGGATTATTGATGGAAATTATTCAAAAATATTAAAAGAAAGATTTGAACTTGCGGATCAAATCTTTATCTTTAACTTTAATCGTTTTAAGTGTTTGTATGGTGCCCTTATTAGAAGGATTAAATATAGGAATAAAACAAGAAGGTCAATGACTGAAGGTAATAATGAGAAATTAGATTTAGAATTTATAATATGGATTTTATTTAAAAGTAGAACAAAAAACAGAAGATTATATTATCAGAATTTAAAAGAACTATTTCCTCAAAAAGTCTTAGAATTCAAAAAAAGAAAACAAGTTAATAAATATTTAGAATCAATTAATATATATGACTTTAAAGAAAAGTCTTAATCAAGTGATGGATATTTTATGAATAAAATTAGAGAATATATTAATAAATTTGAAAGAGTAGAAGGTAAAACCTATATTGTTACAGGAGCTAATTCTGGATTAGGTTATTCTACTTCTAAACACCTCATCTCATTAGGCGGGAAAGTGATTATGGCTTGTCGTAATCTTGAAAAAGCAAATCATGCGAAGAATGACTTATTAAAAATATAT